>JAISTU010000057.1 GCA_031272415.1 Bacteroidales bacterium
ATGGTTTTAAAGTGGGTGATATATATTATAAACCCAACGGCGAGCCTGAAGGTGTTGTGTGGTGGATTGCAGACACTACAATTACCATAGATACATTTTATTACGGACAGCATGGAAAAATATTGTCGATAGATGAACAGCCGAGTATTATGTGGGGGGGGCCTTCATACTATATCATTTATGCTTTGGATACTGTTGATGGCAAGTACAATACGGATTTGATAATGTTATGGTTAGATACCGTAACTACGCAATTGAGTCCATCAAATTTGGAAACAGTGGTAAAGCCCCTTTTTCAGGCTGCCCCTTGGTGTGTTGCACATGGAGAAGGCTGGTATTTGCCGGCAATAAGAGAACTATTTCTTTGTTTTTTTAATAGGCCATATCTTAATGCTGTTCTACAAACAATTCCTAATGCTACATTGATAAATCTTACGAGTTTTGTTCCGGGGGAATACCACTACTGGTCTTCTACTCTAATACAGCCATTCGAAACCTCAAATAAGGCACTTACAGTTTTTACAAATCACCTTACGGTTGAAGCACACCAAAATAGTTGTGTTCAATTGAATGGTTATGCAAACACGCGAGCAATGAAACGGTTTTAACACAATAGTTTTGTGCGAAAAGTAAAAAAAACTTCAACGTCAGAGTGGTAGAATTTATTGCTCTGACGTTTTTTTTGTTTAAATTAAAAAGAGGGTGATTTTTTTGTATAGGGTGATATCAACATATTTTTACACAAAATTGAAAATATGATTTTCTTCGTATTTTCGCCCCTATTTTTCTAAAATCCGCCCCCCCTTTGCACCGTCCTTGCGGGCTCGCCCCGCAATGACAGTTTAGGGAGGTACATATTTTAGAACGTTTTTATCCCAAAATGCAAAAAAATAATTTTCAATTCTCAATTCTCAATTGAAAAAAAAGGTTTTTAATTTTTAATTAAATAATTTGTGTATCTTTGCAAAATTAGAGAATAAAAAAGCAAATTATATATTAAAGACGGAAAAATATGGCAGCAAAAATTTTGGTAGTTGATGACGAAATGCCTATTCGTAAGGCGTTGAGAGATATTTTAGAATATGAAAAATATGAAGTAGATGATGCCGACAATGCAAAAAAAGCGTTAGAAATGTTGGATAAATCTGATTATCAAGTAATTATATCTGACCTCAAAATGCCGGGCATGAACGGAATTGAATTTTGCGAAACTTTGCTCAAATCACATGATATACCACTGATTATGATTACAGGCATTGGAGACGTTGAAACGGCGGTCGAGGCTCTGAAAAAAGGGGCTTTTGATTTTATCCAAAAACCATTAGACCTCAATCGCTTGCTCATTGCGGTACGTCATGCTTTGGAAAAAGAAAATTTGGTCGTTGAAACCAAGCGACTTAAAAAGAAAATTGACAATAAATATGAAATGATTGGGCAATCGGCGGCTATCAAAGATATACAAGAATTGATAGAGCGGGTGGCACCGACTAATACAAGGGTGTTGATTACGGGCGAAAACGGAACAGGAAAAGAGTTGGTCGCTCATTGGATACATGCCAAAAGCAAACGCTCTGCTGCTCCGTTGGTGGAGGTCAATTGTGCTGCTATCCCTTCAGAATTGATTGAAAGTGAATTGTTTGGACATGAGAAAGGCTCTTTTACGTCAGCCATTAAACAGAAAAAAGGCGACTTTGAATTAGCAGACGGCGGCAGTATTTTTTTGGATGAAATTGGCGATATGAACCTGTCGGCACAAGCAAAAATTTTGCGTGTTTTGCAAGAAAATAAAATCACACATGTAGGTGGCGAAAAGGAAATCCCTGTGGATGTGCGTATTATCGCTGCCACCAACAAAAATTTACGCACTGAAATTACAGCAGGGCGTTTCAGAGAAGATTTGTATCATCGTTTAAGCGTGATTATCATACATATACCGCCATTGAGAGAGAGGTTGGATGATATTCCTCTTTTGGCAGAGCATTTTTTGAGACAAATTGAAAAAAGCGAAGGTATGTCGCCTCACAATTTAAGTAATGATGCCATCGAAGAGTTAAAAAAACTGCCTTGGAAAGGAAATGTAAGAGAATTGAAAAATGTAATTGAAAGATTTACAATACTTTGCAATAAAAATATAACTAAAAAAGATGTTATTAAACATGTGGCATATAATATGGAATAGAAGAATTATTTTTGTATTTTTTTTGTATTTTCCTCCTAAAAATCGTATTTAATAGAGGCAGTGCATGCACCGTCTTTACACGCAAAAAATAACTTTCAATTCTCAATTCTCAATTCAAAAAGGTGTCGCATGCTGTCAAAATCACCTTTTCCAAATGTGCAGACAAGCCTTTGACCGTAATGTGTGCTTGTAAGTAGGTCGGCTCTCTTTGGGTTAATAATTGTGTTGTTTCTTCTAAAAGATTTTGGCGTGCAGACAATACAAAGGGACGTATTTTTTTACTGTCGCGTAATCTATCATATAAACACTTGGCTGTCAATTGAATATAAACCACAATTCCATTTTTTAGTAGCCATTGCATATTGTCTCCATAGAGCGGACTGCCACCGCCTAATGCAACCACAATATTCTCATTTTGATCTGTTTGTCTTACGATTTGAGTTTCAATTTCTCTAAACTTAGTCTCTCCATGTAAATGAAAAAAATGTTCAATAGAAATATTTTCTTGTTGCTCAAAAAGTTCGTCAGTATCAATGAATTGGCAGTTCAAAAGTTTTGCCAAACGTTTGCCGACAGTCGTTTTTCCGCAAGCCATAAAGCCCACTAAATAAATGCGCACAACGGTTGAGTTGAAAGTGGAGAGTTAAAAGTTAATTATAACTTACAGATTTCCACTGCATTTAAGAGCGATTCGGTGATGTATTGCAATTGCTCGTTATCCAGTTCGCTGTGCATGGGCAATGAAATTACGTTGGCAGCCAAATGCTCACTGACTGGAAAATCACCACTTTGGTATCGCGGGTCTTTGTATGCCTTTTGCAAGTGCAACGGAACAGGGTAATATATCATCACAGGCACTTGCCGTTCAGCCATATACGCAATCAAACGCTCTCTATCTACGCCATTCAAAACCAAGGTATATTGGTGATACACATGGTTTGTAAAATCAGCGATAGAAGGTGTTTTTAGATAATCACAATCGGCAAAAGCATTATCGTAAAATGCCGCTGCCTGTCGCCGTGCTGCCATATATTTTTCAAGATATTTCAATTTTATGTCCAAAATTGCCGCTTGTATGCTGTCCAATCTTGAATTAACACCAACAATATCATGATAATAACGCACTTCCATTCCATGATTAACCAAAATGCGAATTTTCTTTGCCAAATGGTCATCATTGGTAAAAATGGCGCCGCCGTCTCCATAACAGCCTAAATTTTTGGAGGGAAAAAACGAAGTACAGCCAATGTGTCCAATGGTTCCTGCCTTTTTCGATGTCGCATTTTTAAATTTGTAATCTGCCCCTATTGATTGGCAAGCATCTTCTATCACAAATAAATTGTGTTGCTTTGCCAATTCCATAATGCTCTCCATATCAGCACATTGTCCAAATAAATGTACCGGAATAATGGCTTTGGTTTTAGCAGTAATGGCTTTTTGTACGGCTTGCATGTTCATGTTAAAGGTATCAGGTTCAACATCTACTAAAACAGGCGTAAGTCTCAGTAAAGCAATTACTTCTGCTGTTGAAATGAAAGTAAAGGTTGAAGTAATAACCTCATCTCCGGGTTGTAAATCCAATGCCATGAGCGACACTTGTAAAGCATCCGTACCATTGGCACACGGAATGACATGTTTTACAGCCAAATAGGTTTCTAAATTCTGTTGAAAACTTTTGACCGCCGCACCGTTAATAAATGCCGCACTTTCCAAAATTTCAGATAAAGACTGTTGAATTTCCAATTTAATTTGTTGATATTGTGATTGTAAATCAACCATTTGTATTTTTCTCATTTGCAAATGTTTTTTATATTTAGTATTTTATGATTTTTTATTATCGTTCTTTTTTGCCTGCATTTTCACTAAACGATTGACAATGTTGTCAATAATTTTTTTGGATTTCTTTTTGTCAGACATATAATAATTTAAACTTTTCTCAAATTGTTGATAATCAGTATTATACTTTTTAAATAAGTCAACAATTTCATTTTTTTGCCATTTATTCATATCAATTTCATTTTGATTGAACATTTTGACGCGTACAGTGGCTTCGGTGAGGTGTAAATCTAATAGAATATTCTCAACGACCGTCATTTCAAGCAAATTGTCAGGCTTTTTAACCTCACTTTGCCGACAGCCCCCGCAACAAAATATTGCCAACAAAATGCCAACAAAAATATATTTTTTATATCTCATATTTTCTAAAGTTTGATATTGTAATATGTATTTTACAAAAATACACAAATTTTTCAATTAAAAATTAAAAACTTTTTTTTCAGAGTGTAGAGTGAAGAGTGTAGATTTTTTTTTTTTGCATTTTTGCACCACCCTTGTCTGAACCACGATTTTCATAAGATTTATATGATTATCAAGATTTTATGAATATAGAGACGGTGCATGCACCGTCTCTATATTTTCTCTCAATTTTTCATGTAGAGACGTGGCGTGCCACGTCTTTTTTGGGTGCCACCTCTTTTTTGAAATATAAATATTTGATTATCAATATTTTATAATGGAGACGTGGCGTGCCACGTCTCTACATTATCCTTGCAGGACGGAGAAAATTGAGAATTGAGAATTAAAAATTGAGAATGCTTTTTTATCTATTTTTACAACAAATTTCTCCCAAAATGCAAAAAACGTAAGGTAATTTTCAATTCTCAATTCTCAATTCAAAAAATTGTGTATTTTTGTATTTTAGTAATTATATTTATCAATGTATATTCTTCAAGCGGATAAGGTTTGTAAAAAAT
>JAISTU010000119.1 GCA_031272415.1 Bacteroidales bacterium
TTTTACGACCGCTTTCACCTTCTTTCTGTAATCGCTGAAAATAAGGCACCGCCAAACCCAACAACTGCATCACAATGGATGCGGAAATGTAAGGCATTACCCCTAACGCAAAGATAGACGCATTGGAAAAAGCACCCCCAGAAAACATATCCAACAAACCCAACAAACCTTGCCGAGACGAACTTGTAAACGCAGATTGTGCCAGTAATTCCACATCAATACCGGGCAAAGAAATGTATGACCCTACCCGATAAACCAATATTATCCCCAATGTATAGAGTATTCGCTTACGCAATTCCTCTATATGATAAATGTTTTTTATTGTATTGATAAATCTTTTCATTGTATTTAAAGAGTTGTTGCTGTACCGCCTTTGGCTTCAATCATCTCAATCGCTTTTTTACTGAAAGCATGAGCCTTCACTTCTAATTTAGAAGTAATTTCACCTTTGGCTAAAATTTTTACTTTATCTTTTTTGCTAATCAAACCGTTGTGACGGAAAACATCTAAATCAAATGTGTTAATGTTTTTATTTTCAAATAGATACTGCAATGTAGATAAATTGATTGCGGTATATTCTACTCTATTGATGTTTTTAAATCCTGATTTAGGCACACGTCTGTACAATGGCATTTGACCGCCTTCAAATCCTGCTTTGCTTGAATAGCCACTACGGGATTGCGCCCCTTTGTGTCCGCGTGTTGAAGTACCGCCTTTGCCCGAACCTTGTCCGCGACCTATACGTTTTGACTTTTTTACTGCTCCTTTGGCAGGCTTTAATTCATTCAGATTCATATATTCTGTATCTCCTTTTCTAAAATTAATTAAATATTAAATTTCTTCCACTTTTAATAGATGTCTTACGGACGCAATCATACCCAATATTTGGGGCGTTGCCGTAACTTCTACCGGTCGATTCATTTTCTTTATACCCAAAGCCTCTATAGTTAATTTTTGTACTTTAGGACGTTTAATTTGACTCTTTATTTGAGTGATTCTCAATTTTTTATCCATTCTTAATTCCTCCTTTTAATTTATTAACCGTTAAATACTTTGTTCAAATCAATACCTCTCAATTGGGCTACATGACGCGGGTCTTTCATTTTTGAAAGGGCATCAATAGTAGCCTTCACTACACTGTGAGGGTTGGAAGAGCCTTTGGATTTTGCCAAAACGTTTTTTACGCCAACGCACTCCAAAACAGCACGCATAGCACCACCGGCTATAACTCCCGTACCGGGCGCAGCAGGACGTACTAATACCAATGCTCCACTATATTTTCCCTCTTGATAATGAGGTATTGTTCCTTTCAAAATAGGCACTCTAATCAAATGCTTGCGGGCATCGGCTACTCCTTTTTCCATTGCAAGGCTTACTTCTTTGGCTTTGCCAAGTCCGTAACCAACAATCCCCTTTTCATTGCCTACTACTACCACTGCTGAAAAAGTAAACGTCCGTCCCCCTTTGGTAACTTTTGTAACACGTTGTACGCTCACCAGCCTGTCTACTAACTCTTCTGTTTGGTTTATATGCACTTTTTCTGTCATCTTCAATTAATTTTTTTTAGAATTTTAAACCACCTTCTCTTGCAGCATCCGCAAGAGATTTAACTCTACCATGATACAAATAACCATTTCGGTCAAAAACAACCTCACTAATGCCTTTTTCTAATGCACGCGCACTGATTTCGGCACCTACCAATTTGGCTTTTTCTGTTTTGGTTATTTTTTGAGACTTAATATTTTCAAGTGTAGAAGAAGCACTTGCAAGCGTTACACCTGCTACATCATCCACTAATTGAACATATATCTGGTCATTGCTTCTGAACACAGACAAACGAGGACGTTCTGCTGTCCCGCTGACAATACGTCTTACTCTGTGTTTAATCCTTTCTCTTCTGTATTCCTTACGATTTTTCGTTGCCATTCTTCTCTAATATGGATTTTTTCTTAATTTAATTGATTCTTAACTATTTCTCAGCCGATTTACCTGCTTTTCTACGAATAATTTCACCCGCAAAACGAATACCTTTTCCTTTGTAAGGCTCAGGTTTTCTGTAACTGCGTATCTTGGCTGCAACTTGTCCTAATAATTGTTTATCATTACAAGTCAATTTAACAATTGGATTTTTACCTTTTTCAGAAATCGTTTCGACTGTAATCTCTTTGGGTAACTCAAATATAACGTTATGTGAATATCCCAACGACATATCCAAAACTTGCCCGGTAGCCTGCGCCTTGTAACCGGTACCTACCAATTCCTGTACTACAGTAAATCCTTCGCTAACGCCTTTTACCATGTTGGCTATCAATGCTCTGTATAAACCATGCAAAGAACGATGCCTCTTTTGGTCGGTAGGACGTTTAACGTGCAATTGACCATCCTCAACTTCAATGCTGATGGCTGAATCTATTGCCTGCGAAAGTTCTCCTCTACTTCCTTTGACAGTTAAAATTCCTGTCTTCTCGTCCATCTTAACGCTTACTCCTTGTGGTAAACTGATGGGTAATTTTCCTATTCTTGACATTTTCGCTTACTTTTTTTTACCGATTTAATTACTAACTAATATAACAAATAACCTCGCCACCTACGTTCAATGAACGTGCTTCCTTATCCGTCATTAAGCCTCTTGACGTAGAAACAACTGCAATACCCATGCCGTTTAGCACGCGTGGCAAATCATCAACTCCTACATATTTACGCAAACCGGGACGGCTTACACGTTTGAGTTCCGTAATTGCACACTCTTTGCTTACAGGATGATACTTTAAGGCTATTTTTATTTTACCGGGCATACAATCATTCTCAAATTTATAGTTGAGTATATACCCCTTTTCAAACAAAATTTTTGTTATTTCTCTTTTCATATTTGACGTTGGTATTTCTACAATACGATGTTTTGCCATCACTGCATTTCTAATCCGTGTCAAATAATCTGCTATAGGATCCGTATTCATCTTTTAATGCTTATTTTTTAATTCTTACTCTAATTATTATCTTCTCTAAACTTATTTTTCTCTACCAACTTGCTTTTTTAACGCCGGGAATTAGACCTTTGGATGCCATTTCGCGAAAATTGATACGAGATATACCAAATGTACGCATATACCCTTTGGGACGCCCCGAAATTTTACAACGATTATGCAAACGTATCGGATTGGCATTATAGGGTATCTTTTGCAATGCCACATAATCGCCTTCCGCCTTCAAAGTCTCTCTTTTGGTCGCATATCTTGCTACTAATTTTGCACGCTTTACCTCACGCGCCTTCATTGATTCTTTTGCCATATTCTTAAACTATTCTGCTTTTTTCTGGTTTTTAAATGGAAATCCAAACTCTTTGAGCAACATCAAACACTCCTCATCATTAAAGGCAGTCGTTACAAATGTAATATCCATACCGTTTAACTTGCTGATTTTGTCAATGTCAATTTCTGGGAATATAATTTGTTCACTAATTCCCATTGTATAATTGCCCCTACCGTCAAATCCTTTTTCGTTAATACCCCTAAAATCGCGGATACGTGGAACGGCAACGGCTATCAATCTATCCAAAAATTCGTACATCCTATCGCCACGCAAGGTTACTCGTACTCCGATAGGGTTGTTGCGACGAAGTTTGAAATTAGATATATCCTTTTTCGACTTGGTAGCCACTGCTTTTTGACCGGCAATCAATGTCATCTCTTGAATACCCGTATCTATCAATTTTTTATCGGCTGTAGCAGCCCCTAATCCTTGATTGAGACATATTTTTGTTATTTTCGGTACTCTCATGACCGACTTACAGCCTATCGCCTTCTGTAATGAAGGACGTATTTCGTTTTCGTATTTTTCTCTTAATCTTGGAACGTAATTCATTATTTAATGTCCTCCCCTGTTTTTTTAGAATATCTTACTGTTTTTTGAGCATCATTTTTCCGCCTGCCAATTCGTGTAGGCTCGCCTTTGGAATCTATTACCATTAAATTGGAAATATGTACGGAGGCTTCTTTCTTAATAATGCCTCCTTGCGGACTTTTGGCAGAAGGTTTGGTATTTTTACTTACCATATTAACACCTTCTACAAATGCTCTATATTTTTCTACTTCTACTTTAAGTACTTTTCCTGTCTGACCTCTGTCATCGCCGGAAAGCACCCTTACTGTATCTCCTTTTTTTATATGTATCTTCGGATTCATTTTTCTTTCTATACTTTTTTAATTATTATTTTATAAAACCTCCGGTGCTAAAGAAACAATTTTTAAATATTGTTTTTCACGCAATTCACGGGCAACAGGTCCAAAGATACGCGTACCTCTCAACTCTTCGGCGGCGGTAAGCAATACCACTGCGTTGTCGTCAAAACGAATATAAGAGCCGTCTGCACGTCTTGTTTCTTTGCGAGTACGTACAACGACAGCCTTTGATACCGTTCCTTTTTTAATATTACCGGACGAGATCGCGTCTTTTACTGTTACTACTATTTTATCTCCTATGCGGGCGTAACGCTTTTTGGTACCCCCTAAAACGCGGATACACAATACTTCTTTTGCTCCGCTATTATCTGCTACTGACAATCTTGACTCCTGTTGTATCATCTTACTTCGCTTTTTCTATAATTTCTACCAAACGCCAACATTTATTCTTGCTCAACGGACGCGTTTCCATTATCCGTACTACATCTCCTATGCCACAGGCTTCTTTCTCATCATGTGCCATAAATTTGGAAGTTTCTTTCAAAAACTTACCATATTTTGGATGTTTAGCCTTACTTTCTACCTTAACAACAATAGATTTTTGCATCTTGTTGCTTACTACAATTCCTTCTCTTACTTTTCTGAAATTCCTTTCCATTTTTTATGCTTGTTTAACAGATTTTAGTTCGGCTCTTTCTCTTGCCGTAATTTCGGTTTTTAATCTCGCAATTGTCTTGCGGTATTCTTTTATTCTGTTTGGATTTTCAATAGGAGAAACAGCATGGTGCATTTTTAATTTGACCAACTGTTTGACCTCTTCATCCAACCTTTCATATAATTCCTTTGTTGAAAGTTCTGCAATTACTGATTGTTTCATCTTTATTTCCTCCTTTAAAATGATTATAAATTATCTTCCGAATAATCGGGGCGAACCACAAATTTAGTTAATATTGGTAATTTTTGAGCCCCCAGACGCATTGCTTCTTTGGCTACTGCCAATGGAACGCCGTCAGATTCAAACAAAATTCTACCCGGTGATATACGGGCTACAAAATATTCAGGCGCACCTTTCCCTTTTCCCATACGTACTTCAGCCGGTTTTTTAGTTACTGGCTTATCCGGGAAAACTCTTATCCACAACTGACCCTCACGTTTCATATAACGCGTAATCGCTTGACGTGCAGCCTCAATTTGCCTTCCTGTCATCCAACACTCTTGTGTCGCTTTTATGCCGAAAGAACCAAAAGCAATTTCAGCGCCTCGCTTTGTATTGCCTTTCATTCTCCCCTTCTGCATTCTTCTGTATTTAGTCTTCTTTGGTTGTAACATCGCTACTAAATCTTCTCTAAATTTTTTATTCTACTTCTTAATCTCTAATATCTCCCAAAAAATGTACCTCTTATCAAAGCATTTTTTATAGGGGTATGCAAAGATACACTTTTTTTTGATACAAAACTTAATTTCTCAAAAAAAATATTTTCTTTTTTTTGCGTTTTTTCTGCAATGAACTATTTTAATATATTGATTTTCAATAAATTACAATATATTTTTAGTGTAAATATTTTTTTTATCCAATTGAAAAAAATATTTTCGGATTTTTTTTTGTTGCAGAAGCAACGGCACATTAGAGTGGAGAGTGGAGTTTTTTTTTTGCATTTTTGCCCCCCATTGTCTGAACTATGATTTTTTTGATTTGAATGATTTATATGATTATTATAATCCTGTTAATCATATAAATCTTATGAAAATCGTGGTTCAGACAATTTTAAAATCACACAAATCACATCAATCATACGAAAAGCGTGGTTCAGACAATACAAGTAAAGACGTAGCACGCTACGTCTCTCCCTTCCCTTTGTCTGAACTATGATTTGGAATGATTAACATGATTATCAAGATTTTATCATATAGATTTTTCCTTTGTAAACATTTATCCCAAAGCAGAAAAGAAAAAGAGGCTGAATTATTGAAAAACAGCCCCTTACAATGCATGTATCAATGTTTCTTGATAACGTTTTTATTGGGCTAACGTATCATTGAATTGTTTTTGCATGTTCGATAATTGCCTCGTATGCAACACTATCAAGGACATTAGCAATACAATCGACGATATGAGAATACTCCCCTGCGGAAGGATTATAATTAAGAATATCCCCTTCTTTGTTACACATAACAGAAGTCGGCACCGTTCCCTTAAATTTGTATCCTTTTACATGCGAATTTAATACACAATAGATGCGAATGGCATCCATTTCGCTATCCCATGCGGCTTGATACGTAGGGTAAGTGCAGTTTGTCTTTTTCAAAAGATTTGACAAATTGTGTTCTCGCCCTAAAAATATCGAAACAAAGCCAATATTTTCAGGCTTTTGCTCCAAAAAAGGGGCAACATACATTTCAAACATTCTGCCACAACCTGGCCACGCATCTATCCAACAAAAAAAGATAGTTGTATCATTGCTCTTTATAATGCTGTCAATTTCGTGAATACATGAATAATAATTGCGAATGTCTACATCCTGCATGGAGGTGTCCGTCTTTTCCTCGCTATCAGCAAAGTTTATACTAATAGACCTACCACAATTACACAACATCAACAACATTATAAAGATGAGAAGTAAACTTACTTTTGTTTTTTTATTATATAATTTATTCATTTACAATAGTATGGTTTAATATTTATTTTTTCTTTATATCTTCTTTAAAATCTTCGAGAACTAAAAAAACTCAAAACAATGGACTTTTGCAGTTCCAAAGTTAAGGTCTTTGCAAAGATACACTTTTTTGATACAAAAGTTAATTTTGCGAAAAAAAAGTTGCAATTATTTTATAATTTGTTGATTGTCAAGGAGAAAAATTTTTCAACATTTTTTTGTCTGAACTTTGATTTTCGTATGATTGATGTGATTATTATGATTATAAAATTGTCTGAACCGCTGATTTTCGCATGATTTATATGATTAGCATGATTAAAATAATCACACAAATCATTAAAATCATTCCAAATCAAAGTTCAGACAAGGGGGGCAAAAATGCAAAAAAAATCTCTTCACTCTACACTCTAAAAAAAAGTTTTTTAATTTTTAATTGACAAATTTGTGTATCTTTGCAAAAGCAGTATTATTTTATATAAAAAAAATCAAAATTCATGGTGAAAATTGGCATAGCAGGGACAGGACATTTGGGCAAAATACATATTAAATGCCTCAAAAATATTTCAACTGCAGAGTTGGTAGGGTTTTATGAGCCGGATGATACTACAGCAGCAGAAGTGGCTAATGTATTCAATATTAAGCGGTTTGATAGTTTTGAAGATTTATTGTCGGCAATAGATGCGGTAGATATTGTGTCGCCTACAACGGCACATTATTCATTAGCAATGCAAGCAATGAGTGCAGGAAAGCATGTTTTTTTGGAAAAGCCACTCACGGCTACACTCGATGAGTCAAAAAATGTAGTTAATTTTGCAAAAAAACAGCAATTAAATGTACAAGTAGGTCATGTGGAGCGGTTTAATGATGCATATTTGGCAGCAAAACCGTATTTTAATAATCCTCTTTTTGTGGAGGCACATCGGTTGTCAGAATTTAATCCGCGTGGAACGGACGTATCGGTCGTTTTGGATTTGATGATACACGATATTGACTTAATATTGAGCATGATACATTCTCCTGTAAAACATATTTCTGCCAGCGGCGTTGCTGTTGTAAGTCAAATGCCTGATATTGCCAATGCACGTATTGAGTTTGAAAATGGAGCCACTGCCAACCTTACTGCCAGCCGAATTGCGTTGAAAAAAATGCGTAAAATGCGAATTTTTCAGCCCGGCGTTTATCTGACAATGGATTTTATTGCCAAAGAAGCCTGTATTATGCAAATCAAAGATTATCAGCCGTCTGACGACAATGATTGGCTGCCGCTGATAATAGATTTGGGTGAAAATAAAGGGAAAAAACGTATTTTTATAGAAACCCCTAAAAATGAGCCTGTTAATGCTATCGAAATGGAACTCTCTCTATTCATTGACAGCATTTTAAATAATACAACTCCTGTGGTGAGTGCAACGGACGGGCACAATGCTCTCCAAATTGCAACAAAAATTATGGAACAATTACAAAATCTTAAAATTCAATAAGATGAAAGTAAATTTTTGGCTGTTTTTGACTTTAATAATGTTCTTTTTTTGGCAATGTCGCAATCCTAAAATGGACATTCCTGCCTATATTTATATAGATAGTGTTTCTGTTTCAACTAATTTTTCGGAACAAGGAACTGCCTCATACAGAATACCTTGCGTTCAATTGACCGTCAATGGAAAGGACTTGGGCATTTATGAACTCCCTACTCTTATTCCTGTATTGGAAGAAGGTGATTGTGAGGTAATTATAACAGCATGTAGTTATTTAAACGGCATTTCACATCTTATTCCCATTAATCCGTTTTACAGCCTTTTTACAGTTCGTAAAACATTGATTAGCGGACAAATAGACACTATTACTCCTGCTTTTACATACGCACAAAATGCAGTTTTTGCTTTGCGTGAAAGTTTTGAAGACGCCGGCATGCAATTTAAAGAAATCACAGGGCTACCTGTTTTGTTTAAAACGCAGGATAGTAGCCTTTTATTTCATTACAATAACGAGCCTAATACGTCTTCGGGCATAGTGCGGGTGTCAAAAAACGACTCTTTGCCCTATTTTGAAATCAAAACCGTTACACCGCTTGCTCTCAATTCGGATAAAGCGTATATGTGCTATTTGGAAATGAATTGTAAAACAACGCATACTATCACAATTGGTGCATATTTGTACGCCACGAGCAGCAGTTATCCAACATATCAGACCGAAATTGCAAAAATCAATAAATCTGACAACGGACAATGGCGAAAAGTGTATATCAATCTCACGCCTTCGAGTGAATTTACTGACCAGTTGGCGGCAAATATGCTCAAAAGTTACGATATTTACATCAGTTCCATACTTGAAAAAGGCGAAGAAGGTGAGTTTCTGTTTGATAATTTAAAAGTTGTTTATATTCCCCGATAACGATGGCAAAAATTTATACCTTACCCGAAAAAAATTTGACTTTTTTTTACGTTTTAACAGATGCAATTGCCATGTTGTTGGCATGGATTTGTTTCTTTTCTTACCGAAAATTCACCGAATTGCATATACCCGACAGCGAAATATTGGAATTTATTGTCCAAGATTGGAAGTTTTATATTGGCAGTTTTATGGTAACTGCTTGTTGGTTAATATTTTACACGTTTTCAGGGCTTTATCGACAAGTGTGGAAAAAATCACGCATTAAGGAGGTCTCCGATACGTTTATTTATGTCCTTTTGGGGTCTGTAGTACTCTTTTTTGCGGTCATTTTAGATGACAATATTATATTATATACGGACTATTTTCGTTTATTTTTTGCCTTATTTTTGCTCAATTTTATATGGGCAATAGCAGGGCGATTACTTTTTTTGACCTGCATTCGGCGACAAATTTTAAAATTTAAAATCAAATTCAACACCGTTATTATAGGTACAATTGATTCAATATCAACACTTTATCCTGTTTTGTCGGACAAGCGTTATCTTTTTGGCAACGATTTTATAGGCTATATTTCGGCGGTTCAAAATGAACAAAATTTAAGTGAAAATTCAACTTTAAAATTGCCATGTTTGGGAGATTATACGCAAATTGAAAACATTGTTAATGACAACAAAATCAAGGAAATAATACTATCTAATGATGCACCTACAAGAGAATTATTGGCACAAATATTGCCCGTGTTGATACAAAAGCGGGTATTGCTTAAAGTTTTGCCTAATACAGGGGAGCATTTGCTAAGTATGGTAAAAACAACATCCATTTTTCATCAGCCTGTAATGGAAATTCATTTGGCATTGATGACACCGGGACAAAAATTTTTAAAACGCAGTTTGGATATTGCTATCTCATTGATATTCATATTGTTACTATCTCCTTTGTATTTATTTTTGGCAATAGGGGTAAAACTTTCTTCACGTGGCAGTGTTTTCTTTCGGCAACAAAGAGTTGGGAAAAATGGTAAGTTATTCAAAATCATCAAGTTCCGTTCAATGTATTTGGACGCAGAAGCAGACGGAACTCCGCGACTTTCAAGCGTAGGGGATAAACGAATTACACCTTTTGGACTCTTTATGAGACGTACTCATTTGGACGAAATACCTCAATTTTTCAACGTTTTAGCGGGCAATATGTCTTTGGTAGGTCCCCGTCCTGAAAGGCAATTTTTTATAGACCAAATTGTTCAAAAAACACCTTATTACAAACTGCTTTTATTGGTCAAACCGGGGATAACTTCGTGGGGACAAGTAACTTACGGTTATGCCGAAAATGTAGAACAAATGCTCGAAAGATTAAATTATGACCTCATGTACATCGAAAATTTGTCCATCTTAATGGACATCAAAATTTTGTTCTATACCCTGCTGGCAATTTTAAAAAGAAATGGAAAATAGATTTTTAGAGTGTAGAGTGTAGAGTGTAGAGTGTAGAGTGTAGAGCGTAGAGTGAAGTGTGTAGATTTTTTTTTCATTGTCTGAACTATGATTTTGAATGATTTTAATGATTTGTGTGATTACTTAAAATCATAATAATCACACCAATCATGCGAAAATCAAAGTTCAGAAAATTTTTTTCATTTTTTAGAACGTTTTTATCCCAAAATGCAAAAAAAAATAATTCTCCATTCTCCATTCTCAATTGAAAAAAAACGTTTTTAATTTTTAATTGATAAAAAGGTGTATCTTTGCAAGCAGGTGGTAGTTGGCGTTTTTTTTTGTTTATTTAATAATGTAAGATAAAAAAGATGGCACTGCAATTAGGCGCAACAATAGGGAAACGTTATCAATACGTTGAATATGAAAGTGAGGAAAGTACTTTGAATTGTCCTTTAAGAGATGATGAAAGTACAATCTTTCTATCTAATGTGTTGATTATTAAGCATTTACCCCCCCCCCCCACAACTACTTGATAATCAAGCAGTTACGAGTGGTCCCAACTTCTATCAAAAAATACAGAAAGAGAATATACAATTATAAATACAATCTTATTATGAATACAAAAAAAAGAGATAATTTTCAATCATTTGCGTTATTTTTTCATTTAACGGTGGAGTTGAAAAAACCGAAGCGACCGCTCTCTGTATCTGTGTTTTGTGTGTAGCAGATATAGAGAGCAAAAATTACCATCATAAACCAGCCGGCACAAAAAAATCTGTGAAAAAAAGAGAGAAAGTTCTTTGAAAAAAGGGAGAAAATTTAGAATGCAGAGTGCAGATTCAATGAAAAATTAAAAATTGAAAATGTATGTGGAGAGTTGTTTTTTTTTGCATTTTTAGACCCAAAAGTTGTCTGTTTTTGGGAAAAATAAGAAAAAACAAAAAAAGTGAAAAATTTTTTGAGTTGATTTTCAATGAGTTAAGAGCATTGTTGAAAAAAACCCCAAAAAGGGGGTATTGACGTATTGTTTTTTTAGGTATCTTTGCAAAACCCTTGCAACTTCAATTAAAAATTAAGAGGCAAGGATAAAGAAGAATTAAGGCAGTGGTGCCGAATATAGAGAGGAAATTTTTAACAATAATATATATAAATTTAGTAGTAATAAAAAAAATAGTTTTCAAATGAAAAAGTTATTAGTAGTAGTAGGAATGAGCGTTATGATGCTCATCAGTGGAAGTGAGGCGAAAGCCCAATCAGCCCCTTATACATGGGGTATTGGCGGAACGGTAGGTTCTATTAACGCCTTAGATTTTAAGTTTTTCTTGTCGCCAAAGTTGGCTTTACAAGTTGATTTAGGCTACAAGTGGTGGTGGTCATCCACACTTGAGGTCAACCCTAATTTGCTTTATCAGGGCAATATAAAAACATGGGGTTGGGGTCAATTGGACTGGTTTGTTGGCGGAGGACTAAGTGTTGGCTATTCCTTTTGGGGTGCCTATGGTCTGTACAGCAGCAGTTATTACGGAACGGGCTACGGCAGAGGCAAAGTTGGCATTAACGCTGACGGCGGTGTAGAACTTGCTTTGTCAAAAGTACCGGTTGCGTTCTCGTTTGACTTTAGACCCGGTTATGGAATGCTTTTCCGTAAAGGATACACATGGCATTTCTTTGATTGGGGAACCAATTTAAGTGTCAGATACTGCTTTGGTAAATAATCTTTCTTAAAAACTTAAAAAAAACAAAGTAAAGAAATGAGAAAGATATTCAGTAGCAGGATTTTACTTGCAGCCGTTGTAGTTGCAAGTGTGTTGACCGGCTGTGACAAGGGTAACGATGTAAGTTTTAAGTCATTTACGTTCGACTCCATTAAGGGGGAAGCCGTAATAGACGCTAAAAAGCACACCGTTACGGCGACCGCTGAATGTGGAACCAATCTTGCTGATATTGTACCCGATTTTGCACTCTCGATTGAGGGTGCAACGGCTACAATCGGCGGTGTGGAACAAATCAGCGGAAAAACAAGCGTTAATTTTACACAAACCGTAACCTATACGCTCACTTCGGCGGAAGGTGAATCGGTAGAGTGGAAAGTAAGCATCAAATTATCGGATGATTGCGAAGGTGCAGGTAGCCTCGAAGCCGCCACAGTCTATTATGTGGATTGTGAAAACAATAAACATTGGCTCACTTTTGACCATTATGGTAAAAGGATGAGAGTGGATTGGCGCAACCAAGAGGGCGAATTTAGTGCCATGATTTACGACGAACTCACAGACTATTATGCCGTGTGGTCAGGTCCCGACATTGGCTGGTATTCGGTGTCGCAAGCATACGCGTCCAACCTAACGATAGCATATTTAGCCAACAGTCCACGATATGTGGCTATGTTTGCCAACTGGAGTTGGGTGCCGGGCGCAACAATCACCACAGAAACCATTGCAGGTCAAACTTGTACGGTGTACAAAGTCAACGGTGGCGATGATGCTTATGGTGAATATGGCGTTTGGGCTGGCACGGTAGTTTTGCGGATCACGGAAGGTGATTGCCTTTATGAAGCCAAATGGGCACACGTAGGTGCATTATCAGAAGGTGCATTCTCCGGCGATTTGGATTTGATTTGGCAGTAAAAAAAATTTAAATTGTTTAATTATTTAATTTAAAGTGTGTAAAAGTCGGGACGAAAAAACATATTCTCACGATTTTTTTATGATGGGCAGAAAGGGCAGGTTCGCCTGCCCCGAAACCCTACACTTAATTGAGAATTAAAAAATTAAAAGAAACAAGGCTGAAAAGAGGAGTTGTATTTTTGTAATTTAAGATTTCAGATGAAATATGGTCAGTCAAAACGAGATAATTAAGAATGAGATAATTCTCTATCAAGCGGATAATTCCATTGAGTTGGAAGTTTTGGTCGAAAACGATACTGTATGGCTTAACCGCAATCAACTTGCAATATTGTTTGACCGTGATGTAAAAACGATAGGCAAACATATTAACAATGCTTTGCGGGAAGAATTGGCGATAATGCCAACTGTTGGCAATTTTGCAACAGTTCAAAATAAACAGCCTATTTCAGTTGTCGCAAAATTTGCGACAACCACTAAACATGGTGCCATTAAAGGGAAAACTCAAACTATTCATGTTGAATATTACAATTTAGATATGATTTTATCAGTTGGTTATCGGGTAAAATCCATTGAAGGCATACGTTTTCGAGCGTGGGCAAATAATGATGATAAGTCGAGAACAACTGCAAAAATATTTTAATAAATTATAAACAACATACAAAAATGCAAAAAAGTTTTATCTATAACATATTGAATATCAAAACTTTAAATAAAAAAGTGCAATTTTTTGAAAAAAACCCCACAAAGGGGGTATTGACGTATTGTTTTTTTAGGTATCTTTGCAAAACAGTTGAATGTAGGGGCAATGACATGCCTTGCCCAAATAAAAAGACGGCAGTGGTGCCACATAAAGTAAGAAAATTTTTAAAGTAATATATAGTAATAAAAAAATTAAATAAGTAGTTAAATTTTAAAAACAAAGCAGAAATGAAAAATTTAGTTCGGAATGTAAGAAAAGACAGTGTAAGCAGAAATCACTGTAAAGTATTGATTAAGAGTGTGATAATTATTTTATCACTAACAAATTGGGGAATTTTACAGGCACAATTTCCTGTTCGTTTGGGACGTGCGGTTAAAAATGCGGCAGAAAATGCGGCAGTTCGCAAGGCAGAACAGAAAACAACGGAGGCTGTAAATAAGGCTATTGATGAGGCTACAACGCCCGAAGAGACGCAAAAACAAACCCCATCCACGCAACAAAACACTCAACAGAACACCCAAAACTCCTCATCGACTTCCACAACAGCCACGCCTCAAAAAGCGGCAAGTGGAACCAACGAAGTGGAAATGGTGTATGCCAAAAGCGACTTTGTGCCCGGAGATGAGGTGTTTTTTGTGGACGACCTTGCCAATGAAAAATTGGGCGAGTTTCCGTCTCAGTGGGACTTGGATAAAGGTAATGCCGAAATTGTAAGCATTAACGGAGAAAAATGTATCTCTTTGATTGGCTACACGGTACTTATGCCACTGATTGAGCCTGCCAAAAAGTATCTACCCGACCAATTTACGATTGAGTATGATGTTTATGCCGATAACAGCAAAAACAGTAGCGTTTGTTGTGAAATGGGCTTTAATGACAGCAGAACATTTGTCGGCAGGCATTATTTGCGCAAAGACAACATTAGTTTGAGTGGCAGTTGGGTAAAACCGGATGGCAGCAGTGGCTCTCAAAATGTAAATATTCCCGGAAATGGGGGCTGGCATCATATTTCTATCTCCTTCAATAAGCGTGCATTAAAGTACTATGTTGATGGGGTACGGCAATTGAATGTGCCTAATATGAAACAGCCTAATTCGATTTGGATTTGGGCAGAAGCGGGCAATGCGTATTACAAAAATTTCCGTTTTGCCAAAGGTGCTGTACCGCTTTATGACAGATTGACAAGCAATGGAAAAATTATCACTTACGGCATTACGTTTGATGTGGGTAAGGCGACCATTAAACCCGAATCTATGGGTGAAATCAATCGCATTGCTCAATTGATGACCGAAAATCCGGAACTCAAATTTTCTGTTGAAGGTCATACCGACAATACAGGCTCGGCAGCCTCTAATCAGACTTTGAGCGAAGAGCGTTCCAAAGCAGTAATGGCTAAATTGGTCGAAATGGGGATTAGCAAAGATAGACTTTCCGCAGCAGGAAAAGGACAAACGGCGCCCATTGCAGACAATTCCACTGACGAAGGAAGGGCTAAAAACAGAAGAGTTGAATTTGTAAAAATGTAAAAATATGTCAAAATATATACCTAAAAAAACAAAGCATTTTTCAATGTATTTTCATAATTTAGAACAAAAAGATACAAATATGCAAAAAATTGAACAGCATAATAAATTGATTATCAATATTTTAAATAAAAAAGTGCATTTTTTTGAAAAAAACCCCACAAAGGGGGTATTGGCGTATTGTTTTTTTAGGTATCTTTGCAAAACCCTTGCGGGCAATTAAAAATTAAAAAATTAAATAGTAGTTATATAAGTAATAAAAATTAAAAAAAAGAAGTTAGAATGAAAAAAGTATTTCAAACAGTAGTAATTATTGCGACAGCGTTCTTAACAGGAAACGCAAACGCACAGGAAAGTTTTTTTCCGCAGAAGGAAGGAACAGTATTAGTGTACAGCGACGCAAATGCAAGCGGTAAAGTGCAGTCTCAAACGCGACAAACTATTACCAAAGTCAGTGGAACAGAGGCAAATCGTACCATTGACTACACGGTAGAGATTTTGGACGACAAAGGCAAATCACTTAATCCGCCGCAAATTGTCAATTTGAGCATCAACATCCACAACGGTGTGGTCGTTTATGACCTCAAATCTATGTTCGCAGCGGCAAGTTTGGCTAATATGGAAGTGAGTGTGAAAGGGAAACCTATCACAATACCTGCCGATATACAGCCCGGACAGACGCTCGAAGATGGCGACGCAGAAGTACAAATTGCTTTTATGAAGATGACAGTCGCTCTTACAGACGGTAAATGCCTCGCTATTGAGGACATTACAACGCCCGCAGGCACTTTCAGTTGTGTAAAAGTGGCGTATAAATCTGCCTCCAAAGCAATCGGAATAAAAGGTAATGGTACTATCATTACTTGGTATGCAAAAGGTGTGGGGATTGTTAAACAAGAAGTCTATAACGAAAAAGACAAATTGCAAACAACACAAACACTTCAATCAATTAAAAATTAAAAAAGTAAAAACAAAATTCGTATTATTTAAAAATTTATTAACAAAATTCATTTATTAACAATTTAACAAAACATTAAAAAAAACATGGACAAATTTAGAAGAAAAGGTCGCAAGATGCGACAAATGATGATGACAGTAGTATTTTTGATGGCTACTGCGGGAAGTGCAATAGCACAATTAGCAGGTAACGTTGACATGAGTTTGTGGAACAGCGGACAATTATCAGGAGACTACACCCTTTCAGGTAATGTCAACCTTATTGTAAACTCAGGCACTGTTACTATGACAGGCTCCTTTACAAGCGGAGCGTACAGAGTAACCAAAACAGGGGCAGGTACCTTAATTTTGGCAGGCAGCAGTAACGGCTGGACAGGCGGTACTACCGTCTCTGCCGGTACTTTGCAACTCAACTCCTATTCCACAGCCACCGCTTGCGATACATTAAGAATCGCTTCAGGGGCAACGGCAATCCTTAACAAAGCATCAGGCACCGCCCTCAATTACTCT
>JAISTU010000153.1 GCA_031272415.1 Bacteroidales bacterium
CGTTATTTTTTTGGCTACTAAGGGCGCTTTAATAAATAAGGGTTTTATAATTCGTGAAATCAAAAAAATCATTCCAAATCACAGTTCAGACAAGGGGAAGGTAGAGACGTTGCATGCCACGTCTTTACAATCATAAAAGAATCTTGCTAATCATATAAATCATTCAAAATCACAGTTCAGACAATGCAAAAAAATAATTCTCCGTTCTCCATTCTCAATTAAAAAAAAGTTTTTTAATTTTTAATTGATAAAAAAGTGTATCTTTGTATTTTAGTGATTATTTAATTTTTTGCAGATGACAGAAAAAGACAAAACGACCACTCATAGATTGGCAACAACTACTGTTTCGACCGTCATAAGCATTACATTAGTGCTTTACGTTATTGGTTTTTTGGGAATAGTGTTGATAAATGCCCGCCAAATTTCGACTAATGTGCGGGAAAATTTTGGTTTTGAGGTGATGCTTGCCTCCGATATAAGTGAAGGTGAAATCAGCGAAATAAAAAACATTCTTTCTGCGCAGCCGTATGTTAAATCGTTGCGGTTTGTGTCTCAACAGGAGGCGACTGCGGAAACGGTGGCTTTGCTTGGACATGATTTTACCGAAATTGTTGGCAATATTATTCCGTCTTCTTTTCAACTCAAAATTTACAGTAAATATACCCATTTAGATAGCCTGCAAGAGATTGAAAAACAATTACATCTGATGGATAAAGTAACAGATGTTAATTATCAACGCAATTATATTTCGCAAATTAACGAAAATCTTTACAAAATCAGCATTATTTTGTTAGGTATTTGCGCCTTGTTTTTAATTATCTCTATTGCATTGATTAGCAATACAATACGATTGAGTATTTATGCCAAACGGTTTATCATTCGCAGTATGCTTTTGGTGGGTGCCAAACAGAGAACAATTTACGCACCTTTTATTGCCCGCAGCATTATTCAGGGGATATTAGGGGCTTGTTTTGCGTGCATATTATTAGGATTGACCCTTTATGGCGTTTATATGCAGCCTCTATTTGCTGAACTGGTTGATTTTTCTATTCCATTTTGGTACATTATGCTTTTGGGCGGTATATTTGGATTGGGATTTTTAATTAGTTGGTTATCAGCGTCTTTCGCAGTAAGAAAATATATAAAAATTAAAATAGATAAATTGTATTCTTAAAAATAAATAATATAAAATAAAAAAAATAATATAAAAAATGGCAAAACCAGTAAAGAAAAAAGTAGGAACAAAAGCAGGAGCGGGGAAACAATCCGTTAGTTGGGCACCGGGAATGCCTTTTGCAAAAATAAATTATATATTGCTTGTAGTGGGCATTGTGGTGATGGCGATAGGATTTATTTTGCTCTCCGGCGGAGGCTCGGACGACCCTGCTGTTTTTGATGAAAGTATTTTCAACACAAGACGTTTAATCGTTGCACCTATTGTATTGGTATTGGGAATTTTGGTAGAATTTGCGGCTATATTTTTCAAATTCAAACCCCAATCAAGCGAAGGTGTGGCACAAGAAAAATAGTAAATGTCTGTAATTGAGGCGATTATACTCGGAATCATACAAGGATTGACCGAGTTTTTACCTGTTAGCAGTAGCGGACATTTGGCTATCGCTAATGATTTGTTAGGCATGAAAAGTGGCGAGGATAATCTGTTGATGACCGTTGTATTGCATGCGGCGACCGCTTTGAGTACCATTTGTGTACTCAGAAAACAGATTTGGAATTTGCTCAAAGGTTTATTCGCTTTTCAATGGAACGAAGAAACGCAATATATAGTCAAACTTTGCATATCTATGTTGCCTGTGATGGTGATTGGATTGTTTTTTAAAAGTTATGTTGAAGAAGTTTTTGGTTCCGGGCTGTTGATAGTTGGCATTTGTTTATTATTAACGGCAATATTGTTATTTTTTGCACACCGAGCGAAGGTACGTCAGCAGCAAAACATTACATACAAAGACGCATTTGTGATTGGATTGGCACAAATGGCGGCAGTTTTACCCGGATTATCCCGTTCGGGGGCAACAATTGCGACAGGACTTTTATTGGGGAAAAATAAGGCTTCTGTTGCACATTTTTCTTTTTTAATGGTGCTTGTGCCTATTTTGGGAGAGGCTTTTTTGGACAGCATAAAAATAGTATCCCAGCCGGTGTCAAGCATTCCTTTAATTTCTATGTTGGCAGGTTTCTGCACAGCATTTTTGACCGGATTTTTAGCATGTAAATGGATGCTCGCTTTGGTAGCGAAGGGCAAATTGCTCGGATTTTCCATTTATTGCGCCCTCTTGGCTGTTATTGTCCTTATTTTTTGCTTAATTTAGCATGAATTTGAAAATATTTTTGGCATCAATTGCCCTGTTAGTTTGTATTCCCAATTTGTCTGCTCAAAAAGTGGAAGTGCTTTGTAATCAAGTAGATACGGCGGGAAATATCACCATTTCGTGGCAATCTTCGGGCTTACCTGCCAATTATATATATGAGGTTTATGGCTCCACCACAAAAATTAGTACTTATGCTTTGCTGGCAACTATAACAAGTTTATCTACAACAACTTACACGCACATCGGTGCCAATGGAAAGGCATATCAATGGTTTTATGTTATCAAAGCCGTGCCACAACCACCGGCAACAGGAACTGCTTATTATTCAGACACTTTGGGCAGTATTTTATTACTCATGCAAAACCCGGGAACAGGCATTATTAGATTGTTTTGGACACAACCTTCTACACCGCCTTTAAATACACAAGATATTGATTTTCAATTAAATAGAAATAGATTTGGGAATTGGGAACTTTGGAGTACACAATCCGATTTGACCTTTTTTGACACCATTCGTGTGTGTGGTGAAATGATTGATTATCAAGTAGTTTTACCTGACAATAGAGGTTGTAATAATTTATCTTCCATACAAACCGATTGGCTGCAAGATTCTCGTGCCCCTGACATTCCACAATTGGACACCGTAAGCATCAATCCGCTGACAGGAGAGACGGAATTGGGCTGGAATCGTAGCCACGACACGGACGTTTTTGGATACATTGTATATATTTTTCGCTCCAATACGTGGATGGGTGTTGATACAATTTTTGGTGCCGATTCAACTTTTTTTATTGATACCACCACCGCTGCAACCGCAGGGATACAACAATACCGCATTGCAGCCATTGATACTTGTCGCAATGCAAGTCCGATGGGAGATGTTCACAATACGCTTTTGCCTACAAGTTCTATCAATAAGTGCGACAGCATGGTTACGCTTTCGTGGAATGCCTATCGTTCTATGCCTGACAGTATTACGGGCTACAAAATTTGGGCAAGTGAAAATGGCGGTGCATATACACTTATTGGCACCACGCCACCTAATGGTCTTAGTTTCACACATCACGGCGCAAATACGTCTTCCAATTACAGATATTATATTCAGGCATATAACACAACTAACGGATTTACAAGTTCTTCCGCCGTCATTGATGTTGTTTTTAACCGACTTGTCAGCACAGGTGATTTATGGTTGAGATATGTAAGTGTGGTCAATAATGCAGATATTGAAGTAGCAGCATTTGTGTCGGATACTATTGTGTATCAGAACATTGCTTTATTTAAAAGTGCAGATAGTGTCAATTTTCAAAAAATAGCACAACAGAGCAAAATAAGCGGTCAAGAAAATTATTATTTTATTGATAATCAAGTAGATGTGCAAAAAACATCTTATTATTATTATTTAGTATTAACGGACGAATGTGATTTGGAATTTGCGGTTTCGGATACGGCATTTAATATTGTATTGCAAGCCTTACCGTCTGCAACGGATTTATCTAATTTTCAATGGATTGCGTACACAGGATTTAAAAACAGAATTGATGGTTACACGATTTTCAGGCACACACAAACGCAAACCAATTGGCAAGGAATAGATTTTATTTCGCCTACATCACTCAATTATTCCGATAATGTATGGAGTTTTGCGTCTCAGGGGGGGCGATTTTTTTATCAGGTTGCGGCTTGTGAAGATGGTAGCAATCCATTGGGCTTTCAAGATTCAAGTTTTTCCAATACAATTGAATTTGTTAAAGAGCCTAATATATTCATTCCTAACACTTTCCGACCGGGGAGCGATATTCCTGAGAACAGAATTTTTAAGCCCATTTTGTCTTACGTTGATGCGTATGAGTACGAATTTACGGTCTATGACAGGTGGGGAAATGTGGTTTTTCACACCGAAGATATTTTACAAGGCTGGGACGGCACCGCCAACGGAAAATCCGTCAGTACAGGCGTTTATACATACATTGTTGTCTATCGCCTCAATTCCACTACTCGCCAACGAAAAACAGGAAAAGTGGCACTGGTGTTTTAAGAGTGTAGAGTGTAGAGTGTAGATTTTTTTACATTTTGAGATAAAAACGTTCTAAAATTAGAGAAAAAAACAACTTTCAACGCTCAACTTTCAACTGTTATCTCAATTATTTTATGTTCTACATTTTGGTTTTTGAAGAGTTTTTTTATTCTTTCGGCGTGAGTGTCGGTGATAAAAACTTGTCCAAATTGGTTGCTTGATACCAAAGTGATAAGTTCTTTGATGCGAGAAGCGTCCAATTTGTCAAATAAATCATCTAATAAAAGCAGAGGATTGAGTTTATTTTGTTTCTTAATATATTCAAATTGAGAGAGTTTGAGTGCAATAAGGAATGTTTTTTGTTGTCCTTGTGAGCAATATGTTTTTACCGGGAAGGAGTTCATGGTGAGCAAAAAATCATCTTTATGAATGCCGACAGTGGAATGTTGAGCAGCACAATCGGCTTGCCACGCTTGCGAAAGTAATGTGTCAAAATCGTTCTCCAAAAGTTGAGATTTATAGCATATATTTACCGTTTCATTGGGCGATAAAGCATTGAAAATCTGTGCAAAAACGTCTATAAATTGAGATAAAAAACTTTTCCGAGTTTGATGTATTTTTTCACCGCAGATAAGCATTTTTTCGTTCCAAACGGTAACATCTTGCATGCTGAATTGATTATTTTCTGCCATTGATTTGAGCAAAGCATTGCGGTGAAGTAACACTTTGTTGTAATAAATGAGCGTATTGAGATAGTCTTTATTTGCCTGTGAAATTACGCTGTCAAAATATTTTCTGCGTATTTCAGAGCCTCCGTTGATATAGTCGGTGTCGTAAGGCGAAATCATTACAGAGGGCAACAAACCGATGTGGTCTGCCATGCGTTCATATTCTTTTTGATTGATTTTGAATATTTTACGTTTATCTTTTTGTTGAATACAACTCACTTTATTTACCCCAATGGTAGGGTTTAAAACAAAATCTCCATGAATGGCAAAAAAATCTTCATTGTGCCGAATGCAAAGCCTATCGCCGTGTGTTAAATAACTCTTTGTCATTGATAGATAATGAATTGCGTCCAAAAGATTGCTCTTTCCCATGCCGTTAGCACCAATAATGCAATTGATACGACGGCAAAAATCAAAATTCCTATCAATATGATTTTTAAAATTAACTAAATGAACATTTTGTAGATACATATTTAAAGTAATTCTTTAAATCCTTTTGTTAGAAATGTTTTTAGCGTATCGTTCTCAATATAAATCAAATACGCATCTAATTGGGGATGTTGTTCCAAAAATTGTTTACTTTTTTGAACACCCATCACCATGCAAGCGGTAGCATAAGCATCGGCAAGGGCGGCTTTGGGGCATTTGATGGTCGCACTTAATAATTGATTTTGAGCAGGTTGTCCTGTTTTTGGAGAAATTGTATGCCCAAAACGTTTGCCATCTTTTTCAAAATATTTTCTGTAATTGCCGGAAGTAACTAATGCGCTGTTAATGAGAGGAATAGCCACCGCCATTTGTCGCTCTGAATATTGATTTTCTGACGGCTGCTCAATACCAACTTTCCAATTTCCGTCCGTTTTTTGACCTTTTGCAATAATTTCTCCCCCCACATCTATCAGATAATCAAGGATTTGTAAACTGTCAAAATATGCTGCAATTTTATCCACCACATACCCCTGCGCTATGGCATTAAAATCTAACATTAAACAATCTATATCCTTGATTACCTGCATATTAACAATTTTTACTTTTTGATAGCCTATACATTGTTTTATACTATCTAATTCAAAATCAGTCAATTGTATTCTCTTTTCTGCCGCAAAACCATACGCACGGCTCAACTGACCAACTGTTACATCAAAATCGCCGTCCGTTTGCCGACTGACTTCCATTGCTAAATCAAACATTGCCTTAAAGTCCTTATTTACAATGACATCCTTCTCATTTTTGTTAATTTTGCAAATCAAAGAAGTAGGGACAAAAAGCGATGCCGTTTTATCAAATTCATCCAAAAGACTATCTATATTGTCTTGTAAATCACGATTTTGCATATCATAATAATGAATATTATAATACGTACCTTGTGCAAAACCCTCCAAATGAAATTTTGCAGGCGTGTGTTGGCAACTTAGCAACAAAACAGCCAATATACAGCAGGTCGCCCTTGTAAAATATTTGTGCATGCAATCTATATTTTTTATCATTTCTACAAAAATACACTTTTTTTTCATAAAAAACTAAAAATGCGACACTTTTTTCCAACCTATATATGTTTTTTTTTGCAAATCTTTTTCATTTTCCACAGATTTTCCCAGACAATGCTCCAAATTGAGCAATGTACGCTTGTAAGAAACGCAAGTAGTCGTTATTTTTGTTTGCAAAATAGCCAATCTTCGCACTTGCCACGGCTTTAAATACGGCTTTTTATTTTGCCAAAATGACGGATAAAATGCAAATTCAGTTGATTTACAAGCATTTAAAATCGGCTTTAACAATTCATAAAGTTGTATTTTTAATAAATCATAATCCGCAATGACCCGAAAAATAAACGGAAATCGAAATTGAATAATATTTTTTCGCAAATAAATTTCTATTCCATTGATAGCAAAGACTATTTCATTATTTTTTGCATTTTGGGACACAAAATTTATAAAATTATCAATTTTTTGAGACGGATTAAACAGAACAGCAGCATATTGTAAATAATTTTTGCTCTGAATTTCCAAATTCAAAGTGGCTAATTCAAAAATACAATGTTGCCAATTCTCAACTTTCAATTTATGGTCTGCAATGATATATAATAAGGGCTGGGGCATGATTTTTATTTTATTAAATTCTCACCGCAATTTTTTTGACCATTTTATTTTTCCAAGTGGCAAAATCACCCATTAAAATATGCTCTCTTGCCTGTCGGACAAGCCAAAGATAAAAATGCAAATTATGCAAACTGCCAATCATGGACGCCAACATTTCACCATTGTTAAAAAGATGTCGCAAATAGGCTTTTGTATATACTTTGTCGGCATAAAGTTCGCTTTGTGGCTCCAAAGGGGAGTGGTCATTTTTCCATTTTTCATTACGTAAATTCATAATTCCGTTGCGGGTAAAAAGGGTGGCATTTCGACCGTTGCGGGTGGGCATAACGCAATCAAACATATCAACACCCAGCGCAATGCACTCCAAAATATTAGCCGGTGTCCCTACACCCATCAAATAGCGGGGTTTATCTTTGGGCAAAATGGAGCAACAAATATCTGTCATTTGATACATCAATTCTGTCGGCTCGCCCACCGAAACACCGCCGATAGCATTGCCGTCAAGGTCTAATTGTGCCACAAATTCTGCAGATTGTCGCCTCAAATGCGGATACACACTGCCTTGTACTATCGGAAATAATGATTGATAATGCCCATATTTTGGCTCTGTTTGTTGCCATTGTTGATAACAGCGACACAACCAGCGATGTGTCCTTTGCATAGATTGCTGTGCATAATCTTCGCTTGCAGGATAGGGAGTACATTCATCAAAAGCCATCATGATGTCAGAGCCTATAATCCTTTGAGTATCAATGACATTTTCAGGTGTAAATTCATGTTTTGAGCCGTCAATATGAGAGGAAAATTGCGTACCATTTTCGGTAATTTTTCGGCGGTCATTTAATGAAAATACTTGAAAACCACCACTATCTGTCAAAATTGGCTTTTTCCAAGCGTTAAAATGATGTAACCCTCCCGCTTGTGCAATCACATCCATGCCGGGACGCAAAAAAAGGTGATATGTATTGCCCAAAATAATCTGTGCTTTAATTTCCTCTTCCAACTCTCGCAAATGCACGCCTTTGACCGCCCCAACAGTGCCAACAGGCATAAAAATGGGGGTCTCTATTGTGCCGTGTGCCGTTTCTATAAAACCTGCTCTGGCATTAGATTGATTATCTGATTGAATAACAGAAAATTGCATAAAACAAAAAAAGTAACCCGGTCCTATTATTTTACAAATAAAACCGGACTACACACATTATAATAAGTATATGTAAAAGTTAAATTAAAAACTTAGAATTGCTTTTTCAATCAAAGCACAAGCCTCTAAAAGTTGTTCTTCCGTAATCACCAAAGGCGGTGCAAAACGAATTATATCACCATGAGTAGGCTTTGCCAATACTCCAAAATCTCTCATTTTGAGGCAAACATCCCAGGCTTCTTTACCGTCTTTTTGTTTAATAACCACTGCATTAAGCAATCCTTTACCTCGTACAAGTTTAATCATATCCGATTGTATTGCACGTATTCTTTGACGGAAAATATTGCCCAAATGTTCGGCTTTTTGTGCCAAATTTTCTTCTTTTACTACTTCCAAAGCCGCAATTGCTACCTTACAAGCCAATGGAAAACCGCCAAAAGTAGAGCCGTGTTCGCCCGGTTTGATAGTGAGCATTATATCATCGTCCGCCAAAACAGCCGAAATCGGCAATACACCCCCCGACAATGCTTTGCCCAAAATAAGAATATCAGGACGTACATTTTCGTGGTCACATGCCAATAATTTACCTGTTCGGGCTATCCCTGTTTGCACTTCATCGGCAATAAACAAAACATTGTGAGCCTTGCAAAGGTCGTATGCTTTTTTCAAATAACCGTCATCAGGTACATAAACGCCTGCCTCTCCCTGAATAGGCTCTACCAAAAAGGCTGCAATTTTTGAGCCTTCTGCTTTGAGTACCTTTTCCAATTCAGCCGTATCATTATAAGGAATACGAATAAAACCAGGCGTCAGCGGACCGTAATTGGCATAAGAATCAGGGTCATTGGACATGGTGATAATGGTAATTGTTCGCCCGTGAAAATTGCCTTCACAACAAATAATTTTTACCTCATCATTAGGAATACCTTTTTTGACTACACCCCAACGTCTTGCCAATTTGAGTGCCGTTTCGTCTGCTTCTGCACCTGTATTCATTGGCAATACTTTTTGATAGCCAAAATATTCGGTTACATATTTTTCATACGTCCCCAAACAATCATTGTAAAAAGCCCTCGAAGTGAGTGTCAATACATCAGATTGTTCTTTGAGTGCGGCTACAATTTTGGGATGACAATGTCCTTGATTAACAGCAGAATAGGCAGACAAAAAGTCAAAATATTGTTTGCCTTCCACATCCCAAACGTATGCACCTTGTCCTTTTTTCAGCACTACCGGCAGGGGATGATAATTATGAGCACCATATTGTGCCTCCATTTTCATCGCTTGTTCACTTGATGTTATCTTTTCAATCATATTTACCTTTATTAAATAAGTATTATTTATTCTACTAAAATACAAAGATACACCTTTTTGTCAATTAAAAATCAAAAACGTTTTTTTATGAAAATCGTGGTTCAGACAAATTTTAGAACGGTTTTATCCCAAAATGCAAAAAAAAATCTACACTCTACACTCTACACTCTACACTCTGAAAAAAAAGTTTTTAATTTTTAATTGAATATTTTGTGTATCTTTGTAAAATTGGAAATAAAAATATTAAAAAACAGATAAAATAAATTTTAAGAATGGATTTAGAAGAAAGAGGATCGGAAAAACAAGATTTTATGTCAGAAGAAATTGATAATCAAACTGTTAAAGATACAACAGAAACTAAATTGAAAGCAATAGAATTGACACCAACAAAATCTGAATTTGGATTGAAAGGAATTTGGATTGCATTGATTGTCATTGCATTGGCGGTTATAGGATTGTATATTGCGCATTTTACAAGTAACTCAAATAACGGAGGCAATAAAACGACTTTTGTAGGAAGTGATACAGTGTCAATGTTAGTATTAACCATTGATAATGACTCCATTACAGATACTACAAAGTATGAATTAGCACGCATTTTACTCTCCGAATTGACGCAAGAAATGGATAAATATCAACGAGAATTAGCCTCAAAAAGCAGCAGTTTGCAGGAAAGGTATCAAAATTATATGATTAACAAGCAAAGTGGTGTTTTGACACAATCTCAAATGGATAGAACGGAAAAACAACTCACTTCCGAACAGGCGGCTTTGGAGGCTCTTAATGCAAAATACAGCACGATAATGGAGCAAAAACAAATCAATGTTCAAAACGAAATCAGAGACTCTATTATAAATGCGACTAACAGAGTCAATGAGCGTTATCATGCGGATTACATTTTTGCCAAAGGTATGGCATCTGTGATTGTACATTCCAATCCTATTTATGATATTACCAATGAGGTTTTGGAAGAAATGAACAGAGCATATAAAGCGTCCGAAACTTCCAATAAAAAATAAATAATTTGTCAAAAATGATAAACAGCAAAAAAATACTGCTCTTTTCTTTGTCGGCAATCATTATTTTGTTGTCGGCTTGTACTGAAAAACGTGAAAAAGTGTCTCAAACTTATGCTGACGGTTTGCCGCGAAAAACAGAAGAATACATTGTCAAAGACGGTAAAGAAGTGCTTTTTAAGGAAACGTTTTATTTTCCTGCAACACAAAAGAACCAAAAACAACAAAAATATATTGAAGGTACATACGATGAAACGAGCGGAAATAGAGATAAAACATGGACAAGTTGGTTCGATAATGGTCAGAAAAACAGCGAATTAACTTATTCTGACGGCAAAGAAAACGGAATATATCACGTTTGGTATCGCAACGGACAATTGCGTATTAGCGGTCAATATAAAGAGGGAAAGCAAGTCGGCAAATGGTTTACTTATGACTCGTTGGGCAACGTAACTTCCGAAAAAACGTTCTAATAAACCTTTGTAGAAAAGTACAGTAATGAGTGAAATTCTTTTTTTAGTTGGTTTTTTGGTGCTTATTTCGCTCTTTTTGGCGATGGATTTGGGGATTTTTAATAAAAACAGCCACCAAATTTCGGTCAAAGAGTCGTTGATTTTTACAGGAGTATGGATAGGTTTGGCGTTGTTGTTTTTTATTGGCTTGCGTTTTTTCGGACATCTTATACATGGCATTGATAATCAAGCAGTTTTAGAGACTATCAATGCTCAAAATAAGCACGGATTGACTTTTCCTGCTCAAAATACTTTTTTAGAAAATCTTCAATTGTATCGCAATCAACTGTCATTAGAATTTTTGACCGGTTACACGATAGAATATGCACTTTCGATAGATAATATTTTTGTTATTTTAATGATTTTCATTAGTTTCGGGGTGGATACTAAGTATTATCATCGGGTATTATTTTGGGGAATTATTGGTGCAGTTGTCATGCGATTTGTGTTTATTTTCACCATTTCGGCACTTATTCACCAATTTGAATGGATTTTGTTGATTTTTGGGGCATTATTGATATATAGTGCCATAAAAATGTTCATTTCCCGCAATGCAAAAGAGGATAATGATGTCAAAAACAATAAGATAGTAAAATTTGTCAGCAAACATTTTTCGGTTACGCCTGATTATGAGGGTAATAAATTTATAGTCAAAAAAGACGGCAAATGGTTTTTAACTCCTTTGTTGTTGGTATTGATAGTGATAGAATTGTCGGATGTGATTTTTGCGGTGGACTCTGTGCCTGCGATTTTTTCGGTAACGCATGATTCTTACATGGTTTTCTTTTCCAACATTTTTGCTATTATTGGTTTGCGGTCGTTGTTTTTCTTGTTAAGTAGCATAGTAAATATGTTTCGTTTTTTGAAAATCGGACTTTCGGTTTTGTTGGCATTCGTAGGCGTCAAAATGTTTTTGGAAATTTTGTTTCATATTGACATTCCGACCTTATTTTCATTGCTAATTATCGTCGGGATTTTAGCCGTTTGCATATTGCTTTCGCTCATTATCCCTAAAAAAAAGGAGAATTGATTTTTTTCAGAGTGTAGAGTGAAGAGTGTAGAGATTTACGATTTTAGATTTTTAGATTTTTTTGCATTTTGGGATAAAACCGTTCTAAAATTTGTCTGAACCATGATTTTCATAAGATTTGTAAGATTAGCATGATTATTTATGATTGTAGAGACGGTGCATGCGCCGTCTCTACTCTATGCTTATAAAATCAAAAAAAATCACAGTTCAGACAAGGGGATTGCGGTGCACGCCCGCAATGACGAGGCGGAGGGGGAGGTGCAAATTTTAGAACAAATTGATTAAAAAAAGCAAAAAAAATCTCTACACTCTACACTCTGAAAAAAAACGTTTTTAATTTTTAATTGCTAAAAAGGTGTACTTTTGTAAAATAGTAAAATCATTTGAAGTGATAGATAGTACAAATTATGAAAGTTTATCATGGCAGTTATGTAGCAATAGAAAAACTAAAAATCATAGAAACGTGATTGTCAATGCAATAGGAAAAGAAAAATTACAACATATCTTTGATTTGGCAGACGTTTATCATTGCGAAAATATGGATAAATTCGTGGCTTTCACGCAAAATTGAGGACTTTAACAGCAGTGTTTATTACGAAAGCCCGCCCTATTTGACACAATCGTATTTTAAAGGAGATTGTCTTTAATCGGCAAATAAAACATGCAAAATTAGAAAAAAATTTTTATCCTAATGCCACATCTAAAATCATCATCAAAAGGAAACCAGCCATGACCGAAAGCGTTCCTATATTGGAATGCTCGCCAAGGTGGGCTTCGGGAATCAACTCTTCCACAACAACATAGAGCATCGCACCGGCTGCAAATGCCAACAACCAAGGCATAATCGGCACTGTAATCCCCGCAATCAAAATCATCAATAAGCCAAAAACAGGCTCAACTACACCCGAAATGCACCCCAAAAAGAAAGATTTTTTAGTGCTAATGCCCTCTTGTCGCAAAGGCAATGCAACCGCCGCTCCTTCGGGGAAGTTTTGGATACCGATTCCTATCGCCAACGCCAGTGCGGAATACAAAGCGGTGTCGGTCCCTTGTTGTGCCGCCAGCGCAAATGCCAGCCCGACCGCCATGCCTTCAGGTATATTGTGCAAAGTTACCGCCGAAACGAGCAATGTAGTCCGCTTCATGGAAGACGAAACTCCCTCACGTACATTGGTCATCGGGTGAATGTGCGGTATCAATTTATCCAATCCGAACAAAAATAATACCCCTATCAAAAAGCCTCCTGCGGCAGGTAACCATGCGATAATTCCTTGATTTTGTGCAGATTCTATGGCAGGTTGCAACAAACCAAATACGGCGGCGGCTATCATTATGCCTGCTGCAAATCCCAAAAATATAGTCTGTATTTTGGGAGAACTTTTTTTATGAAACAAAAAAACTGTTGCCGCCCCCAAACAAGTCATCAAAAAAATAAACCCTGTACCACCGGCTACCCATGCCAATATATTAAATTGCATATTTGAATAAAATTATTTCCAAAATCGAATAATCAAAATTTCTCCTAACAATGCCGCCAAAGCCAAAATAACAAATAAAACATACAACTGCAAACCGTTACTATTTATCTGCATATTAACCACTTCCGCAGATTTGTTTTGAATGTTGGCAATTTTGAAATCGGATAAATTTTCTTTTTTCAACAAATCTTTCAGTTCTGATGCATCAAAAAACTTCATGTCAGACTCTAATCTATTGTAATTAAACGCAATACCCATTAGCAAAGAATCGGCATACCATACGCCAAAATTGCCTGCTTTTTCAATTTTTTCATTAAAAATTAATTGAGAACCTTGTATATTGTTGATAATCAATGGAATAAAAACAATATCTTTGTCTTTGATTTCAATAATTTCGTCTTTAAAAAGTTTTAAATTATTGAGTGTCAGCCCTGTTTCAACGCCAATGGTTACGTACAATTGCATGGCAATTCCTGAGAAAAGCGACATATTGTAAATAGCAGGAACAAAGACTGCATGTCGCTGAAAATCAGTGAATTTATCACTCGGATATACACTCATCAAAAACACCGTCCCGCTGCCTATTTTTTGCGAAAACAAAAGCGGATTTCCATTTTCAGTTTCGATAATGTTTTCTTTGTTCGTCGCTAATGTTTTTTCGCACGTAAAGTATTGAAATACAGAAGGTAGTGATATATTTTCAGGATATTGTTCAAACACGTTGGCAAACAAAGGATGTTGCAAATTGAGTTCGGAAATTTTGAGTTGAGATTTTACCAAATTACCAAAATTAGTAACTCCAAGTGTTTGATTAAGAGCATTATCGTAAGTTTCTAACTCTGCGGGAGGTAAAATCAACAAAATACCGCCGTTTTGAACATATTGTGTCAATTCTTGTACCAATCCATTGGATAAATTGCCACTGTTTTCAATGATTATCAGCGATTGTTGAGCGAGCGTGGAATAATTGACATTTCGCAAATGCGTATGCTCATAATCAACGGTAGAATCTTTGCCAAATAAGGCTGTAAAATACTCATTATCAGACTTATCATACAAAAATAAAATTTTACTTTTTTCTTTGGCAAGGAAAGAAAAATACATTTTGTCATCAAAAGTTATAGGATAGTCTGTAATTTCTACAAAACCGTCTTGAAGACGCTGATTATCAATAGTATAATTTAATTTTATTTCTGTAAAACCATTTTTAGGGATGTCGGCAACAGCGAGTGCTTTTTGGGTTTGATTGACATACAATCTCACCGGCAATTTTTCCACATCTGCATCAGAAGTATTACGTAAAACCACGTGCAAAACCACTTGCTGACCTACTTTATAATCAGGTGCATCTGTATAAAGTGTATCAATATAAATATTACTTATTTCATTGGAAATCAGAGGAATAAGTGTTGTTTTGAGCATTGTATCCCGCTTTATTTGTGCCAAATCAGTTGCCGAAATCTGAAAATCCGAAATAAAATACAAATATTGCGAAGAATTGTTTTGCAAATGAAAACTATGTTGCACATAATCGTAAATTTCACTCATTTTCCGAGAAACAGACGTAATTTGCACATTTTCAACTTCTTTTATAAACTCTTCTTTATCAACAAATTGCTGATGTTTTCCCTCAAAATCATTGGTAATGAGCATAAATTTATCATCACTTTGATACGCATTCGCAATCGCAGTCGCACTCAATTTAGCCTCCTGCAATAAATTACCGCGTTGAGACACGTTTTCCATTGAAAATGAATTATCTATATAAATTCCAACTACAGAATTTCCTGTTTTTGCAGCCCCTTTTTCATTGTTCCAATACGGTCGTGAAAATGCCAATACTATCGCAATAATTGCCAAAATTCGCATCAATAAAATCAACAGTTTTTTCAATTGAGAGCGCTGATTGGTCTTTTTTTGCAAATCCTGCAAAAAGCGTGTGTTGGAAAAATAAAAGATTTTATATTTCCTAAAATTAAATAAATGAACCAAAATGGGAATAGCAATCGCCGTTAATCCCCACAGTATCAATGGATTAGCAAAATGAAGCATACTTTTTAATTAGCCGTAAGTTGGTGAAACAATACCTCCATAGATTGCTCTTTTGTGCTTTTGAGCAACTGTTGCAGACTGTCATCGGCTTTGATAACTCCCTTGTCAATGATAATCACTCTATCACAAATCGCCTCCGCCTCCTGCATAATATGTGTCGAAAAGAGTACCGTTTTTGTTTTGCCGATTTGCTTTATCAGACTGCGAATTTCTATCAATTGATTGGGGTCTAAACCCGATGTCGGCTCGTCCAAAATAAGTACTTTTGGATCGTGTATCAATGCTCTGGCTAAACCCACACGTTGGCGATACCCCCGCGAAAGGGCTGCAATTTTTTTGTGTTGCTCCCGCTCCAAACCTGTAATTTCAATCATTTGCGATACCCTTTCCCCTACTTTTGAAACTTTATAAACGCCCGCCACAAATTCCAAAAATTCTTTTACATACATATCTAAATATAAGGGGTTATTTTCGGGCAAATAACCAATCTGTTTTCTCACTTCGATAGGGTTTTCTGTTGTGTCAAAACCACAAACTTGTACCGCACCGGAAGTGGCTGATTTATAAGATGTTATAATTTTCATTATCGTAGATTTACCTGCTCCGTTAGGACCTAATAAACCTACAATTTCTCCTTTTTTGAGCGAAAAAGATACATCATCTAATGCTTTTTGCTCTCCATATATTTTGGTAACTCCTTTGACAATTATTGACATTTTTTTCTTCTTTATAAATATAATTGCAACTATTTACAAAGATACACAAATTCTTCAATTAAAAATTAAAAAACTTTTTTTTTGCAATTGAGAATGGAGAATGGAGAATTGAAAATTATTTTTTTTTGCATTTTGGGAGAAAAACGTTCTAAAATTTGTACCTTTCCTGTCTGAACCACGATTTTCATAAGATTATATGATTAGCATGATTAAAATAATCATATAAATCATTCAAATCATTCCAAATCACAGTTCAGACAATGCAAAAAAAAAAAAAAAAGTTTTTTTAAATTTTTAATTGACAAAAAAGTGTATCTTTGCATTTTATAATCATATCATAAATATTGAAAAGAAGATGAAAAAAGTTAGATTTTTTTGTGTCATTAGTATGGCGGTGATGTTGTGTGGTGTAATAGGAAATGGTTTTGCACAACAAAAGGCTGATAATAGAAAGATTTGTGATTCGTTGCAAAGCGTGGCAAAAACATTGTCAGGGGAAGAGCAAATGAATATGTATACTATATTGGCTATGAGGCTTTTTGCTGAAACTGACGTTTCTTATTGTGTTAAACTGTTGGATGAATACGGGGCTGATGCACATCTGCAAAAAAACTATTTCCATGAGGCTAATTCAATGATAGTCAAATTGCGAGTTTTTTACAACCATTTTGATACAGCAAGATTTGAGCAAGAATATCAAAAATGTGCTACCTTTTCAAAAAAACATAAATTGTATGACGCTTTATCGGCTGCTTTTGATGTTAAAATTCATTTTTTGTGTAATATGCAAAGGTTTGAAGAGGCTTTATCCGAAACACAAAAAATGTACGAATTTGCCAAAGAGAAAAAAAACGATAGGGGATTGTATTACACCAATTTAGCCTTTGGAAATATTTATGATAATTTTCATCGTTATACTGAAGCAAAGAAATATCTTTATGCTGCCATTGAATATCAAAAAAAATAGCCCTTGATGATTTAAATGCCTATCTCACTTTATCGCATTGCATAAGTGAAGAAAAAAATTGGGAGGAATTGAAAGCATTGTTTGCCGATTGGAAAGCCAATAAATATTTACAAAATAAGATACTCAACAATGTTGCAATAGATGTACAATCTATGGAAATGTATGTTGCTTGCAATGATTTAAAAATGGCACATAGATGTGCAGATAGTATAAATGTTTATATACAGGCTTTCCCATTAACTTTTGTGCTGCGGTATAAAATGGTGCTTATGCAGTTGTATGCGCGTGAAAAAAATTACACCAAAGCCGCTCAATTGGCTGATACTTTGGCACAACGTTGTCAACTTATTGGTGATATTGATACGTGGCTATCCATTTTGAAAGACCATTTTGTTTTTTTATGCAAAGCAGGGCAAGGAGAAGTCGCTATAAATGCGTTTGATACATACATTGCTGCCAAAGATTCATTCGATATTGCAACAGCCAATGCCAAATTGGATGAATTAAGAACGCAATATGATGTGGATAGACTTGAATTGACACAGCAACGGCAGCGATATGTCATCATCGGCATTAGTATTATTGCGGTTTTGTTATTGCTCTTATTTGTTCTGTATTATACTTATAATCAGCGAATTAAGCGTAAAAATCAAATCATTTTATCACAAACGATAGACAATATTCGGCATGATTTAGAAATAAATCCACAAAATATTCAACAATTCACTGAAAATGAGATACTTACAGAGGGTAATGACTTGCAAGAATTGTTCGATAATTTAAATAAATTGATGGTTACAACTTCTTGCTATCTTAAACAGGATATAAGCAGGAAAGAGGTGGCTCTACAACTCAATATCAACGAAACCAAACTTTATAAAGTACTCCGAGAAATGGCAGAGATGACTTTTTCTGAATATATAACTTCGTTGAGACTCGAACATGTAAAAAACACAATTTCTAATTCATTGAGTGACAGTAAGATAGATGCAATTGCATTAGAATCCGGTTTTAAATCAAGAACCACTTTTTACCGTTGTTTTAAAGACCGTTACGGCATCTCCCCCAGCGAATTGAGAAAAAAACAATGCTAATTTTTAGATTTACGATTTTAGATTTACGATTTTAGATTTTTCTTTTTTAATTGAAAAAATTGTGTATTTTTGTATTTTATTTAATCATATAATTTTTCAAAAAAATGAACGAAAAAATTAAAAACACAGTCAAATTATTGACTATGGTTAGCATTATGGCGCTGATGGGAAATTATGGGGACGCACAAAATAACACAACAAAGGAAGATGATGTTATTTGAGAAGATTGTTTTTGGACCTATTGTCAGCAGAAGATTAGGGATCTCTTTGGGTATCAATCTGTTGCCAAAAAAATGGAAAGTTTGTTCTATGGACTGTATTTACTGCGAATGCGGTTGGACAGCAACAAAGAACAAAGATATAAAATTATATGATAAAGAATTGATAATCAATGAATTGCAATCTGAATTTGCAAAATTGCATAAAAAAGGACTAAAATTGGACTCCATTACCTATTCAGGTAACGGAGAACCTACTTTACACCCTGATTTTGAGGAGATTACGGATAATTTAATTGCATTGCGAAAACAATATTTTCCGACTGCACAAATTACATGTCTTTCCAATTCTACGCAATTGCACAGAGAAAGTGTAGTGCGTGCTTTGCAAAAGATTGACAATCCGATGATGAAATTGGATGCAGGAACACAGGCAATGTTTGACAAAATCAATCAGCCGTGCGGTGTACAAAATATTGATTTTATTTGTGAAAAATTGCACTCTTTTGGCGGAAAATTAGCCATACAAACGCTCTTTTTAAAAGGGATTTTGCATAGTGGTGAAACGGTAGACAATACAACGGAGGCTGAAATTGCGGCATGGATTGAAAGGTTAAAATACATACGCCCTCATACCGTTTATTTATACCCCATTGACCGTCCTACGCCTGCAAAAAATCTGCAAAAAATTCCAACAGAGCAATTAACTCAAATAGCACAAAAATTAGAAACATTTATACCAAAAATATATGCCTGCTAAAAAGAAAACAACTCAATTGAATAGCAAAGAAATACAGTTGGTAGAAATTCCGCTCGAATGTTTAGCGTTGGATGGGGATGATAATTTTTATTTTACTGTTAAAGGGGGCATAAACGACAAACCGGTGAGGCTGTTAGTAGATACAGGGGCTACCAAGTCTTGCATTCGGAAAGGAATAATCAGAAGAACAGCAAACACTGTGGTTTCAACTATTGATAAAGTGGTAGGTTTTAACAGCGAAAAGAGCGACAATAAGATGCTCAAAGCGAAAACATTTTTTATGGGTGAGTTTATTGTGCATAATTATCATTTTTTGGAGATTTCATTAGTGCATGTCAATCGTTATTTAAAAATGCTTGAAAAAGAGTGTATTGACGGCATTATCGGCAATGATATTCTCTATTCGCATGCTGCCATCATCAATTATAAAAAAAGCACTTTAACATTAAAAACACAAAAAAGCCTGATAATCAATAAAATAGAAGAATAAAAAAATATTTAACAATAAGTAAATAAAAAAGAATAAATGAAAATATTAGTATTGAATTGCGGAAGTTCGTCTATCAAATATCAATTGATAGACATGAGTTTACAAAGCGAAGTTATTGCCAAAGGGTTAATAGAACGAATTGGTTTGGAAATGGGAGAATTTACTCACCGTGCCAAAGATAAGGAAAAGTATTACAAGCAATTACCTATTCCCAATCATGAGGCGGGGATTCACCTTTTATTGCAAACATTGACTGATGCACAATTGGGTGTTATCAAAGATGTGAGTGAAATTGGTGCTTGCGGACACCGTGTAGCACATGGGGGTGAATATTTTAAACAAAGTATGGTCATTGAAGAGAAAGAAATGGACGAAATTGCCAAACTTTGTGCCATAGCACCGCTTCATAATCCGGGCAGTTTGATGGGACTTCGGGTGATGAAAAATGTACTTCCCAATGTGAAGCATGTTGGTGTTTTTGACACCTCATTTCATCAATCTATGCCTCCGAAATCGTTTTTGTATGGTATTGATTATAAGTACTATACGGACATGAAAGTAAGACGTTACGGATTTCATGGGACAAGTCATAAATATGTTGCTCCAAAGGCTGCTACTATGGTGGGCATGGATTGGAAGGATAAGAAAATTATTGTTTGTCATTTGGGCAACGGAGCCTCTATTTGTGCAGTAGAAAACGGTAAATCTGTTGACACATCAATGGGATTTACGCCTGTGGAAGGTTTAATAATGGGTACTCGTTGCGGTGATTTGGATTTGGGCGCCTTGTTGCACATTGCAGAAGCCGAAAAATTAGATTACAAAGGCATGAACGATTTTGCCAATAAACGTTCCGGTTTGCAAGGCATTTCCGGAGGTAAATCGGATATGCGGGACATTAGGGCAGGCAAAGATAGTGGCGATGAGCGTTGCCAACTTGCATTTGATATGTTTGCATATAGAGTAAAAAAATATATTGGGGCATACATTGCGGCAATGAATGGTGTTGATATTATTGCTATGACCGGCGGAATTGGCGAAAATGCGTGGTTTATGCGGGAAGCCATTTTAGAAAATATGGAATTTTTAGGCATAGAATTGGACAAAAATGCAAACGAAAAATTTGCAGGTAGCGATGGCATTATTTCAACGGCTAATTCAAAAGTAAAATTACTTTCGGTAACAACTAACGAGGAATTGGTTATCGCACAAGATACCTATCACCTTGTTAAATAAAGGAATAAACAGTTTCTTGATACGGGGCGGTTTTTTTTGCCGCCCCCTTTATTATAGTTCAAAATGAATAATATCCGTAAATTAACCAAAGCAGTCAAAGTAGGTGATGTAACAATTGGCGGTCGAAATCCAATTTGCATACAATCGATGACCAACACAGATACATTAGATACTAAAAGCACTGTTAATCAGATTATTAGGCTTATTGATGTCGGCTGTCAAATGGTGCGTTTGGCAACTCCGACTGTCAAAGAGGCTCTGAATTTGAAAAATATCAGACATCAATTGCAGCAATGTGGTTATAAAATACCTCTGATTGCGGATGTTCATTTTAGTCCGAAAGTAGCACAAACGGCTGCCCTATATGCTGATAAAGTGCGGATTAACCCCGGAAATTATGCCGATAAAAAGCAATTTCGCCAATATGATTATACAGATAAAGAATATGAACAAGAAATTGAACGCATTGCCGAGCGAATGCAGCCTTTGCTGACCATTTGCCGACAAAATGGCACCGCTTTGCGAATTGGGGTCAATCATGGCTCGCTGTCGGATAGAATTGTCAGTCGATACGGGAACACCGCAAAAGCAATGGCTCAATCGGCAATAGAATATATTCAAATTTGCCAAAAAATGGGGTTTGAAAAATTGGTTTTATCACTCAAATCAAGCGATGTAAGGACAATGATTGAGTCGGTTTATTATTTAATGGAACTATCTGATAATGAGCAACTTTATCCTCTTCATTTGGGCGTAACAGAAACCGGTAACGGCATTTATGGGCGTATCAAATCGGCTGCAGGCATTGGCGCCTTATTAAAAGCAGGCTTTGGGGATACTATTCGCGTTTCTTTGACGGAAAAACCTGAAAATGAAATCCCTTTTGCTGCTATTTTAGCACAAATGGCTTTGCCTTTTGAAATATCCAATCGAAACAACAGTAATTCATTGAAAATAAATAAATTATACCCCAAAGAACCGATTCCTCAAAAAAATCATAAATCATTTATTATCAGCAATTTACAAACAATTGCAGAAGAGGACAAAAATTTGTCTTATTTTGCAGAAACCGATAACGGATTGCCACCCATTGTGGTTTATAAAGGTACTTATTTTGAGGAAAATGAGGCAGAATTTATCGCCAAAGTTGTTTCTGATGTAAGTTTTTTGCTCACTCAAAAGAAAATTAACGCTTTTTATATCAATAATAAAAATTTTTCGGATGAATATTGTTATCAATTGAGCATCAATATATTACAATCACTTGGCATACGTTACTCGAGTGCTGAATTTGTTTGTTGTCCTTCTTGCGGACGCACACAATACGACATAGAAACCTGCTTTGAGGCGGTCAAAAAAGCAACTTCACATCTCAAAAACTTAAAAATTGCCGTCATGGGCTGCATTGTCAATGGACCCGGCGAAATGGCAGATGCCGATTACGGAATTGTGGGCTGCGGAGCAGGAAAAGTTGCCATTTATCAGCAAAAAAAACAAATTATCACCAACATACCTCAACAAAAAGCAGTCGAAAAATTGTTGGAAGTGATTGAAAATAAAGAAATTTGAAATACAAAGATGCAATTTATTATATGGCAATGGGCTGCCTTGTCTAAAGAGAAACCAAAAGAATTGATAATTGACAGTTGACAGTGATTTATTTTTGTCAAAATTTATAAATTTTTTATTCCAAAAAGCAAAAAAAAACAGAAAAATCGGCGATAATTAAAATACCCTTTTTAATTTTTATCCTTTGTAACTATTGAAAAAAATACATAAATACAAAGGTACACATTTTTGGAGTGGGAAGTTGAAAAATGAAAAAAAAGTAAAAAAAATAATTATTTATTTAATTCTCTGTATTTCAAGTATTTAGTGTCTTTTTAGGAAAAATATTTCAAACTTTTTTTTTGAAAATTAATTTTTATATCGAAAAAAAGTGTATCTTTGCAAAACCGTTTCATGGAAGACGGTTCATAGGTTTTTTTTAAATTATATTTAGTTTAATAAAAGGGGTGCCATAGCTCAGTTGGTAGAGCAACGGACTGAAAATCCGTGTGTCGCTGGTTCAATTCCCGCTGGCACCACAAATAATAATAAACTTATCCTTTTTACTTATCCCTCTGCTACAAAGAGGGATAACTTTTATAATAATAAACTAAAAAGAATGGTACTTAACAACGAATTGAAGGATTTAGAGCAGCGTACGGCTGAGATATGGAGGTGTCTTTGACATCGCTGAGAAGTTAAAAGTCATCCAACAAAAAGAAGAACAAACACATGCGGCTGATTTTTGGGATAATCCGCAAGAGGCTGAAAATCAACTGCGGCAAATAAGTGAACTTAAATCTTGGACAGATGCCTATCAGCGTTTAGAGGCAAAAGTGCAAGAGGCGTCTCTCTCTTTGGAGTTTTTTCAGGCAGCAGAACTCAAAGAAGAAGAAGTGGAACAGATTTATAATGAGGCACTTAACGAATTAGAAAAAATTGAGTTTCGTCGCATGATGAGCGGAGAAGAAGACCGTTTGAGTGCGACCGTTACCATCAATTCGGGTGCCGGCGGAACAGAAAGTCAAGACTGGGCAGAAATGTTGCTCAGAATGTATATCCGTTGGGGCGAAAGGCACGATTGTGTCATCAGCGAAATTGACCGTTTGGACGGCGAACAGGCAGGTATCAAATCAACAACTATCGAATTGGAAGGTAAATATGCTTACGGACAACTCAAAGGTGAAAGTGGCGTGCATCGTTTGGTCAGAATTTCACCTTTTGACTCCAACAAGCGGCGACATACCTCTTTTGCATCTGTTTTTGTTTGTCCAGTGATTGATGAAAGCATTGATATTGTGGTTAATCCGTCAGATATTGTTTGGGATACTTTTCGCAGTAGCGGACCGGGCGGACAAAATGTAAACAAAGTAGAAACGGCTGTACGTTTGCATCATAAACCGACCGACATTGTGATTGAATGTCAAATTACACGCTCACAAATGCAAAACAAAGATAAAGCCATACAGATGTTAAAATCAAGACTTTATGAAATTGAATTGCAAAAAAAATATGCCAAACAAGAGGAAATTGAAAGCAATAAAAAGAAAATTGAATGGGGCTCGCAAATTCGCAGTTATGTTTTGCACCCGTATAAATTGGTAAAAGACAACCGAACCAGTACGGAAACGTCTAATACTCAAGCAGTTTTGGATGGCGATATTGATGTTTTTCTAAAATCTTATCTCATGCAGTTTGGCAGCGGACATTGATTGCTTTTTAATCGATAACAGTATGATTAACAAGATATTATATGGTTTAATAGGATTTTTTTTGACAGGTTTTAATATTTCACAAAATTTTGAGCAAAAAAGCATGAATTTACAAGGAAATATCACATCAGACACGACAAAAGAGTTATCATATCGCCTGCGGAGGGATTACAATCTTAACAGTCAAGCGGTTATTTTGCAGTTAAAAAAGTATTATCCTACTCTGACGGCGGAACAATTGCGACAATGGGCTGATGAAAAGCGGCTCGAAATGCGAATAATTGATGGCAAAGAATGCTATTTTAGACATGCAGCGGCAAATCTTCTCAAAGCAGATAAGGAGGCAAAAACTTTGAAAAATCACATTGACGGCACTTTGAAAGACCCTCTTAATTCGTTTTTGAAAACCTATTTAACGCAGATTATCAATGAATTACAAACAAAAGAAAAGCAACAATCCGCATCCACTCGTTTCAAAATCAAATATACGCTCACCGTTTCGGCGGATGCAGTGCCGGCGGGTGAAATTATTCGCTGTTGGTTGCCGTATCCGCAAGAAAAAAATCGCCGACAATTTGATGTTAATCTATTGACAATCAATGCAAAAAATTATACCATTAGTCCGGATACTTCTCCACAGAGAACCATTTACATAGAAAAAACAGCCCAACAAAATACACCTACCGTTTTTAGCATTGAGTTTTTGTTCTCTTCTGTTGCAGAAAAGATTGATATTGAGGAAGATAATGTTTTACAATATGACACTCATTCAGCACTTTGGCAAACTTTTACACAGCAAAAATCACCGCATATTCTTTTTACGCCGTCCATTGAAAAACTATCTTCACAAATCATTGATAATGAGACCAATCCATTGAAAAAAGCAAAAAAAATCTATAATTATATATGTTCTCATTATCCATGGACATCTGCCCCTGAATATTCGATAATTGAAAATATTCCGCAATATGTAATTGACTATAAAAGAGGCGATTGTGGAATGGTAAGTTTGCTTTTTATCACCCTTTGTCGCTACAATGGTATTCCTGCTAAATGGCAAAGCGGATTTATGTTGCACCCGGGAAAAGTTAATCTGCACGATTGGGCGGAAATTTATTTTGAAGGTATAGGCTGGATGGTGGTAGATTGCTCGTTTGGCAGACGTAATATATTCTTTGACAATGAAATAACAGATTTTTATTTTGGCGGTACAGATGTTTTTCGTTGGATTGTTAATGAAGATGTTGGGGCTGAATTATTTCCAAAAAAACAATTTTTAAGAAGCGAAACTGTTGATTTTCAACGTGGTGAAGTGGAATGGAGAAAGGGAAATCTCTATTTCGACAAATGGAGATGGAATATCAAAGTGGAAAAGGTCAATTGAGATTTTTTTGCGTTTGAGAGTATCAATGTTGATAAAATATTCTTTTTTTCGGTTTATAGGGTTTGGCAGGTGGTAATACATTGTTAATCACTGCAAAAACGTTTTGTTTATAGACCCATTTTCCCTGTTGCTGACAAAAAGCGTCATTGAGACTCGCCTCGGGCACCATAAATTGCGGAAATGTTTCCAAAGACTCGTCCATAGGTATCAATTGATTGAATACAATCATATTTTCCACAATCGTATCATAAATATATTTGTTGGTTTTGCGGTCTCTTTTGTCCGTTTTTTTCAAATAAGACTGTTTTTCGTAATGCAAAGGCAAATTCACCGTTTTGGAATACGAAAAAATAATTCTCATATTTCGCGTTTTTCCATAATTTTTAAAAACGGGAGACCCAAAAACAGGTGATCCTGCCGCCGATAAACTGAAAATTTCAATGATTTTTTGTTGTGTAAAAACATCACCTCCATTCCAACCGAGCAAGGTATAAAACGTTTTCCCGCCTCCCTCCACCTCAATCATTTGATAATACACCGCACCATACCATTTGTCGGGTGTAAAGGTCAAAAGTGTTGGTTTTGAGGCTTTTGTCCATTTATCAATCAATGGATAGACAAAATAACGCTCTTTTTTGGGGTTATACATTTGCAAATAGCCATAATGTTCATGCCTGTTTTGGTCGTCAATCAAATACCACGTAAAAAAACGAACTTTTTTGTCTTTTGAGGTCAAAACAGAAATCGTTTTTAACCTTTGAAACGGGTAATTGATAGAGTTTTTCATCTCCAAAATTTCCCGCAAAAGATACAATAAATGTTCATTCTTTTGGTAGCAAGACACGGCATCATATTCATCAATAATTTCTTGATGCAACTGTATCAAAGAGTCTTCCCATTGCGAAAAATCATCTTTTTTTTGCGACATTGCCGCCATCAAACTTCCCCAACAAAATAATATTAAAACAACTTTTTTATTCAAAATTTTTCCTGTAATTTTAAATAATAACGAAAAAAAAAGAAAAATAGTGTTTTTTTAGAGTGTAGAGTGTAGAGTGTAGAGTGTAGAGATTTGATTATCAATGAATTATAAAACAAATTTTCCATTTCCAATTTACCTGCCTGCCCTGCCCCCTGTTCCCTTCGTCCGTTTTTACGGTAGGATGTCGTTTCTATATTTTTTATTTTTTATTTTTAATTGATAATTTTGTGTATCTTTGTAAAATGTTTAATTAAAATAAAAAATATTTAGAGATGGATTTATTACAAGTATGGCATTTGTGGTTAATAGTTGCTGTGATTTTGGTAATTATTGAAGTTTGTACGTTCACATTTGTGTTTTTGTGTTTTAGTGTGGGCTGCGTTGCGGGTGCAATTGTTGCAGGTTGTGGTGCGGGCTTTGGCTATCAGGCATTGGCTTTTGCGGTGATTACGTTTGGCAGTTTTTTTATTGTCAGACCGTTGTTGTTAAAAACGGCTTTTCGTAAAACGGACAATGTAAAAACGAATGCAGATGCACTTGTGGGGTGCATTGGACGAGTTGATGAAACTATTGATTATCAACAAAATACAGGCAGAGTAATTGTTTATGGAGACAATTGGAAAGCCGTCAGTGAAAATGATGAAAAAATTGAAAAAGGTGAAAAAATTCAAGTTGTGCGAGTAGATAGCACTATATTAGTTGTAAAATATTTAAAAAAAGGAGAATAAATTATGGTATATTTTTTTATTGCCATTGCTATTTTGGCAATGTTGTTTACATTAGCAGGTATTCGGATTGTACAACAGTCTGAAAATGTGATTATTGAGCGGTTGGGGAAGTACAATCGTACTCTTTCGGCAGGTATTAACATTATTATTCCTATTATTGACCGTCCTCGCAGTATTATGTGGCGTTATACGCGGGAAGGTTACGATGGAAGGTCTTATGTTATCAAAAGGGCGGTGAATAAAATCGACATTCGTGAAACAGTGTATGATTTTCCCCGTCAAAATGTGATTACTAAGGATAATGTTGTAACAGAAATCAATGCAATTTTGTATTTTCAAATTATAGACCCTGTGAAAGCGGTTTATGAAATTTCAAATTTGCCTGATGCTATCGAAAAATTAACTCAAACCACTTTGCGTAACGTTATCGGGGACATGAATTTGGATGAAACTCTCACTTCTCGTGATACTATCAATTCCAAATTGCGAACTGTTTTAGACGATGCGTCTCATAAATGGGGTGTAAAGGTTAATCGTGTTGAATTACAAGACATTAACCCTCCACACGACATCAGAGATGCAATGGAAAAACAGATGCGTGCCGAACGAGATAAAAGAGCAAAAATTTTGACTGCTGAGGCTGAAAAACAATCACAAATCCTTCATTCAGAAGGACTTAAATTGGCAGCCATTAACAAAGCAGAAGGTGAAAAACAGTCTCAAATTTTGCGTGCCGAAGGGGATGCTGAAGCCCGCATTCGCACTGCACAAGGGGAGGCTGAAGCAATCGACAAAATTATCAATGCCGTCTCTGCAAAAGGTGACCCTATCAATTATTTAGTGGCTATCCGCTATATTGATACACTCAAAGAAATGGTCAGCGGACAGGACAACAAAATGGTCTATATACCTTATGAAGCAACAGGTATTTTAGGATCTATCGGCGGCATTAAAGATATGATTGCAGCAAGTAAGTAAATTGTTTTTTACGCATAGTTAACAAGAGTCCTTTGGTTGGAAGTGAAAACAAATCGTTCTAACTTCCAACCATTTTTTAGTCATATTAAATTTCAAAATCATTCAATAAAATGCTCAATATTAAAAAGAAAAAAGTAGATAAAGTATTCATTATCAGTGTTTTAATAGTTGTACTATGTGCATGTAAAACACAAAAACAAACCCTTTCTCAAAATGATTCAACAGTGATTTTGCCGATTGTGGAGATAGAAAACATAAAAGAAACTGAAATTTTGATAAAAAACATTGATTATCAATGGATTACATACAGATGCAACGCAAGCATACGTGATTATGAAAATGAATCGGAGCAAATGGCTGTCAATGTTTTTTTTGTCAATCGGAAAGATAGCATTATTTACCTCAATATCAGTAAGTTCGGAATTGAAGGTGCAAGGGCAGTATTTACACCAGACAGCGTAAAATATGTCAATCATTTGGAGTCTTCCTATTACAGTGGCGACTACCACATTGTTCCGCAACTGCTTGGTTTTGAGGCAGATTTTTATATGTTGCAGGCATTGTTGGTCGGAAATGATTGGCAAAATTTTAATTGCGACAAAATTTTGCAAACCCAAAGCGGAGATACTTTATTTTACTCATTCAACAACCGAAAGCATCCACAACTTAATCTCACTTTGTCGCAAGAAATTCAAATCAATGCACTTTCACATCGAATTATTGCCAATTATTTCACCGAAAAAAAGAGCCATGTAGATGTAGAGATTGATTATCAGAACTTTACAAAGTTTGACAACATAGATTTTTTTACGACATCTGACATTGCTGTTCCACAGACAAATACACTTATTAAATTGACTATCAAGGATTTAAAAATTGATATACCCGGACCAACAAATATCAAAATACCTCAAAAATATCAAAAAATAAAAGAAAAATAGGGCTGTCATTGTTTTTCTTCAGAATGTATTTCTTCGACTATAGACGATTCTGCATTGATAAAATGCCCATCACTATACAACCATAACCGATGGTATATTTCCTTCTTAAATTTCTTATAATCACCCCCAAACAACGATTTTTCAAATTTTCTCTCATAATGGTTTAAAAAATCTGTCTTGTAATAAAAACTATTTACACAAAACAAAGGGATGTTTCTTTGGGAACATATTTGTTGTGCCTCCGGTAGGTAACAATAACTCTCTGGAATCATAATCAATTGATAATGATGTTCTTTGCAATATTTGTCATACACAAGTGGCGACATACACACGTCTGCATGGCAACTCGGTGTCCAAAAATAAATCAAACAAGTGTCAAATTGGGTCATATAATCAAGGAGATGTTGGCTGATAATAGCATAAAATTTTGCAGTATCTAAATTTTGAGGCAATGTGTCTTTATCTGTCAAAAAGACAATCTTTTCCTTTTCTGCTTGATTCAGAAAAGAATACCCACTTTTAATACCCATATAACCTTTCTCTACATGAAATGATAAACCACACCCTGCAAATAAAACGCCCAATAAAAACAAAAATCCGATATATTTTATATTCATAGCAAGAAAAAGCAACAGCCTTGAATTTGTTATATTTTTAACTTTGTTTTGTAATTTGACAATTCTTGCGAAAATAGCAATTACAAAATCATAAATAATTACAAAAATTGTTAATCCTAATAAAAATGTGGTTGTATGCATGATTTTAAAACTTTTATGAAATATTCCTACTATTTTTTTTATCCTGCCTCTTTTTATCCCATTTATCTCCCCAAATAATATCAATGACTACAAGAATTGATGTACAAAATAAAAAACCAATGCTCGTGGGCGAACTCAAATGACGAACAAATACGGAAACAAAACTTCCATCTTTACAGTACAAATTTTCAATCAACGAGAATAAAAGCATAAAGCATAACCATATAAAAAAACAAATGATACTCCATTTTATTCTCTTATCTTTTGTAGATTTTTTATTTCTACGATACACCAAAATGAATGCACCGATTGCAATTATGGGACCAATAATGATGATAAGTAACGCTGTTGTAGGCATGATTTTAAAACTTTTTAAAATAGGTAGTAAGACTGATGTAAACTTTGTCGGTTCTTTCTTTAGGACTGTTGGTAACATTCACATTTTCAGAGGATTGCCAACGAAGAGGTATGCACCCAAAATCATAACCAATACTAATATCAATATCTTTGTTATGGTAAGTGATTTTTGGACCGATTCTCAATTGATGTAACAGCAAAGCAAAATAGGTCGTAGAAGATAATGTATTGTTTTTCAAGTCAATATCTCCTTTTGTAATAAAAGCACGTACTCCATAGAGTTCATAACTAATATTGCCTGCAAAAATCAAACTTTGCTCTTTCGGAAGGCTTAATTGGTACCCTAATAGAGCGTTTGTTAAAAAACTTGCCGATACGATTTTCTTTTTTGCCATAAATCCAACACCATAATCCAACGTAAACGCAAGATGTTTATAATTGATTGCCAAACCTATAACGTCCGAAATAGAAACAGCAGGTATTGTTTGTGTTCCCAAATCCTTCAATGACTTATTTAACAAAAAATCGTGCGTATATGCGACGCTCAATGTTGAATACATTCCACAGTTGATTTCTTCTTGCGAAAAAGCAAAATTTGCCAAACCAAAAATAAGCAACAAAATATACAATGTCTTTTTCATATCAATTGATTTATTATTTATATATTTTTTTTTCTTTATATCTTCTTTAAAATGTTCGAGAACTTAAAAAAACCTTCGGCACATGAGTTGATTTTTTCAACACCAAAGTTAAGGTCTCTGCAAAAATACATAAATTCTTGAATTAAAAATTAAAAATGAAGTATTAAAAGTGATTTTATTGGTTAATTTATTGATTATCAAGTAAATAAAAATTTTCAAGTTTTTTTTGTCTGAACTGTGATTTTCATAAGATTGATGTGATTATTATGATGATTTTAAAATTGTCTGAACCACGATTTTCATAAGATTGATATGATTGGCAGGATTATAATAATCATATAAATCAAAATAATCATTCAAAATCAAAGTTCGGACAAGGGGATTTTGTCTAATTTTAGAACAAATTTATCCCAAAATGTAAAAAAAAAAATAATTCTCCATTCTCAATTCTCAATTAAAAAAAGGTTTTTAATTTTTAATTGAAGAATTTGTGTATCTTTGCAAAACATAGTTTAACATAAAAAAAAGATATAATTATGGGAACTTACATCAGTTTTGACTGGGCAGTAAAGAAAATTTTAAGACAAAAAGAAAATTTTGTCGTGTTGGAAGGACTATTGAGCGTGTTGCTGGAAGAAAATGTTAA
>JAISTU010000158.1 GCA_031272415.1 Bacteroidales bacterium
GCCGCATGAATGACAAAATATTGCTTAGAATCAATCAAATCAGCCAATTCATTGTGCAACCTTTCTGTTGCATCTATCATATAATGTTCGTCCTCTCTGCAAGGACCTGCTATGTTAAATTTTCGCATAATGTCTTACTTTCTTTTTATACAACGCAAAAATAGACAAATTATTGTGTTAATAAAAATTTAAAGACTGTAATTTTTCTCCAATTTTAGAACAATTTTATCCCAAAATGCAAAAAAATAACAACTCTCAGCTCTCCACTTTCAACTCTCCACTTTTATACCGTGTATATGGTACTAAATTCCAATCGGCAAAGTCTTTTTGCAAATATTGGAAATAGGCAGCAATTCCTATCATGGCGGCATTGTCTGTACTTAATTGTAAATCAGGAACATATAAGTTCCAATGGTACTTAACAGATAAATCTTTCATGCTTTGTTGAAGACACGAATTGGCAGAAACACCGCCTGCAAGTGCTATTTCTTTGATATTCAATGCTTTAGATGCTTTTATCAATTTATCTGTCAAAGAAAGAATAATCTGCTTTTGAAAAGAGGCACACAAATCATTGAGATTTTCTTTGATAAAATTAGGATTTTGTCGCAAATTATCCCGCAAAAAGTACAAAAAAGAAGTTTTTAAACCACTAAAACTGTAATCAAAGCCTTGCATTTGTGCTTTTGCGAACATAAAAGCGTCAGGATTACCTGTTTTTGCCAATTTATCAACAATGGGACCACCCGGATACGGTAGTCCCAATATTTTGGCGGCTTTATCAAACGTTTCACCTGCTGCATCATCTATCGTATGCCCAATCAGTTGCATATCAAAGTAACTATTTACCTTCATAATTTGCGTATGACCGCCTGAAACGCAAAGTACCAAAAAAGGAAATTGAGGCTGTGGTGATTTTTTTTCTATAAAATGCGACAAAATATGTCCCCGCAAGTGGTCTGTGGCTATCAAAGGTATTTTCAACGCAAATGCCATCGCTTTGGCAAACGAAAGCCCTACCAAAAGGGAGCCTGACAAACCCGGTCCTGCGGTTACGGCTATGGCGGACAAATCTTTGAGCATAAGAGAGGCTTTTTTGAGTGCCGTTTCTACCACAACAACAATATTTTGTTGATGTGCACGCGAGGCTAATTCAGGTACAACACCCCCGTAAGCGGCATGAACTGCCTGATTTGCAATCACATTGGAAAGCAAAGTAGTATTTCTCAATACCGCAGCCGAAGTATCATCACAGGACGATTCTATGGCTAATATATTTACTTCTGGCATTCGGCACAGATAATATCTTTAACTGCCAAATGTTCCCTTGCTATGACGGAATATTTACGTATCTGCTCACAAAAACGAGTCCGATTTTTCTGAGATGCTAATTTACATGCCTTCACAAATTTGCCGGACATAATAGACTCAATATCATAACTATACAAATTTAAATAGGTAAAAATGTAATCCTCACTTATGGCAGGATTTTCAATATAAGGGTCTAAAATAGTGCGTGCAAATGCAAAATCACCATAATTCATAAATGTAGCCGCCACTTCATACGCTTTTTGCCAATTATCTACAGTCGGCAACGCAATTTCACGTATAATATCATAAGTGGCATCTTTTTGTGTTTGGTCTTGTATATCATTGGAATTAAGATAATCCAACACTTTGTATTGAAATGCTACATTGACCGTATTGACCTTGTTCGGATAGGCAGACCCGACTTGCGAACGATAGGCACTGTTGATTTTGTTTTGTGTAGTGGTAATGTCTTTGGATGACGTAATTTCTTGATTCACAATTGATGCCGAAACTGCATTAAAATCAGCAATTTGATTACGCTTATCCAAACCTGCAAACGAAATCACTTTATCGTTTTCATTTTCAGACAAACCGCCACTAAACAATGACAACATATAATATTTATTGGTCAAAAACGGTAAATTTTTCGCATTTTCGGGTATCACCAAATTTTCAATCAATTGTCGATTGGTAAATTTGCCATCTTCAACCTGCTTAATCATATATTTTTCAATAGCAAATGCCAACGGCAAATCACCCGCAGCAAAGGTTCTGTTGAATTTATTGGTAACAAATTCTTGCTGATATTGTTCGCTTACATCATAAGTTACCTGCATAACAATGTGTGCAAAGCGATGCTTGGAAAGAATAGGTTCCAAATTTTTACGAGTACGTGAATTGTTAAGTGCTTGTTTTACAGACTCTTTGCTTTGAGTTGCATATTCTTTATAAGGTGTATTGGCAACATCTTTAACAAATAAATCCCAACTGTCATTTTGATACAAAGAATAAGGTATATTTCCTTTATTTTGTATGGTTTTCATTGCATTAACTATACTTTCGGCACGTTTTTTCTGCAATTCTAAATTGGTTTGTTCGCTGCCCTCCAAAGAAGTGTAAGATGTAATTTTAATGGTGTCAATCACAAAGCGAGATTCTTTGAGAGCATCTATAAACGGCTGAATATCAGACGCTTCATATACATATTTACTTTGGTCAAAAGGCACTTTAAATTCCAAAGTGGCTTTTTCGGCAACAGGAACATAGTTTATCGTGGTTTTAATGGCTGTTAAATCAGGCACTAAACCCGTTTTTCCACTGTAATTGAGTGAAGGCTGTTCGACCACCGTTTTGACCAGCGTTCGGCAAACATGTTTATCTTTTATCAATATCAAATTGACATCAAATGCTCCGCTAACAGTCGCAGGAACGCTTGTTAAAAACACTTTCACCGACTTGTCTTTGGGGTCTTTGTTTTCATTCTTTTTGATTAACTTGCTGTATTTAAACCATTTAGGCATAATACCTCTGTTGTAGTAATTATGATTAACATCATTGGCTCCATTGCACGGGAATTGCGAATGTTGCACAATATCAATGGCAATTCCGTCTTTGTTTTTGCCAATTAACTTTCTCAAATCCTTAACATTAGGATGTTCAAAATAAATATCAAAACCTCTGACAATAACATATTGTTGCATCAATTCCACTCCACGCACATTGCATTTTTTGCATGATTTTTCATCATACGGTTTCAAACCGTAAGATTTACGCGTATAAGTTGTATTTTTATAGGTAATATCGCCCTTTTGAAATGACAAATCATTGCCCAATACCAAAGATGTATACACATTTTTATTGTACGCATCTACATTGTTGCCAATTCCCATGCAAGTGAATTGTTTATCCAACAAAATAGTTTCTGTTTTTTTGTTTTTGAGCAATGAAAGTACAATTTCATAAGAAAGGTCAAGGTAAGTATAAACTTCGTTTCCTTTTGTTGCTTTTGCTCTGGTAATCAGTTCATTAACAATTTTAGAGCCTCCTGCTGCCACCGACCTCATGGGTGCTGTTTTCTGGCTTGCAACTACATTTTCGGACGTTTTTTCTTCCTTTTTTGCCATAAATTCAGATTGAAAACGAGCCGCATTGCTCAACGTATCACTCAAAAAGAGCGGGTCTGCAAAGTTATACTTCATTCTCGCCAAATTTACAACACTTAACACGCACGCATCCAATATATCAGGGTCGTACTCCAAAGGGTTGAAATTCCTATTGTACTCTTCTTTTACTTGCAACGAAGATACATCAAAATCGGTGTAAGTTTGTTGCGCAAAACCGTTCATCGTTGCCGCAAATAACAAAATTGCTGCAAATTTTCTATTTTTCATACACGAACTTAAACTCATAAATATCTACCATTTAAGGATTTCTATCAAAAATCTAATTTATAATTCAATAAATGCAAAATTACACTTTTTTTTGGATTTATGGATAATTTTGAAAAAATAATTATTTTTATCTCTCCATTTTTTAATTTTTAATTTTTAATTGAAGAATTTGTGTATCTTTGTAAATTCATTATTTAATTATTTTAGTTGTATTATGAAAAAAATATTGTTAATAGTTTGTGTATCAATAATTTATGGATATTCACAAGGACAGATAATACATTTTGAAAAAACAGTACATGATTTTTCAAATATAAAAGAAGCAGACGGTGCAGTGAGTTGTGAATTTGCGTATGAAAATAGTTCTAAAAAAATGGATGCTTTTTTGACGCATATTCCTAATGCTCCGCAAAGTGTTAAATTCGCTTGGAGTAGGGATTTGTTGCCGCCACAGGGGAAAGATGTTATCAAAATTACGTTTGACCCCAAAGGCATCAATGGCAATTTTTCGTACTCTTTTGATGTGATTTTCAGGGAAAAAGACAAGGATGTAACCTATCCGCTGACCATCAAAGGTAATGTTACGCCGCGTCCCAAAACGGCACAAGAATTGTATCCGATGAAAGAGGGCAATTTGCGTTACAAATCCAATTATGTTCGTTATGAAAATGCACATCCGAATTTGGTGAAACAAGATACATTCTTTTTCTACAATGAATGGGATAGAAACATGAAATTTACATATTCACCGCCTCCAAGACCTGTGGAATCTATTGAGTTTCTGTATCTTACACCGGAATTAAAGCCAATGGAAGGAGGCTTTTTGGTCTTCAAATTCAATGCAGGAAAAGAAAATGAATGGGGAACTTTTATGGAAAAAATAATTATACAATCTACTGATAGTCTGCGTCCTACAAAAACTTTTTATATTTCGGGAGAAAAATTTGACGACTTTGGCAGTTGGACAACCGAACAAAAAGAAAATGCACCCAAAATTGAAGTGCTTTCACCCGATTATAATTTTCAAACCATAAAAGCAGGCGAAAAAGTAGAGCATGTGTATGTAGTCAAAAATATAGGGAAAAGTCCGCTCATATTGCGTAAATTAAAGTCTTCATGCAGTTGTACGGCTACGCAGCCCGACAAAACGGAACTGCAACCAAACGAAGAAACTACGATTAAGGCAATCTTTAACACGCATGGAAAACAGGGACAGCAAACCCGCACAATTGATATTATCAGCAATGACCCTACACGTCCTAAATTAACATTGAAAATTATCGGCAATCTCAATTAAAAAAATGTCTATAAAAGAAAATAATTTATTCATCCACAACACATTAAGCAGAAAAAAAGAACGTTTTGAGCCACTTAATCCCCCTTTTGTTGGGATGTACGTTTGCGGTCCGACTGTTTATGGCGAACCTCATTTGGGACATGCGCGCCCGGGTGTAGTTTTTGACTTGCTATTCAGATATTTAAAGTATTTGGGGTACAAAGTTCGTTACGTGAGAAATATCACCGATGTCGGGCATTTGGAAAATGATGCCGATGAGGGTGAGGATAAGATTGCAAAAAAAGCGCGTTTGGAGCAATTAGAACCTATGGAAGTGGCTCAATATTATACAAATATGTATCATTGGGCAATGGACGCACTCAATGTTTGTCCGCCGAGTATAGAGCCACATGCGAGCGGACATATTATCGAACAAATGGAAGTTGTGAAGAAAATTTTGGATGCAGGATATGCCTATATATCAGATGGTTCTGTATATTTTGACGTGGAAAAATATGCTACCCATTTTCATTATGGAGTGCTTTCGGGTCGCAAAGTGGATGAACTTTTGTCGGCAACACGGGACTTGGACGGACAAAGTGAAAAGCGAAATCCTGCCGATTTTGCCCTCTGGAAAAAAGCATCACCTACACATATTATGAAGTGGAAATCGCCTTGGAGTGAAGGCTTTCCAGGCTGGCATTTGGAGTGTACTGCCATGAGTAACAAGTATTTAGGCAAAACGTTTGACATACATGGAGGCGGTTTGGATTTGCTTTTCCCCCACCACGAAGCCGAAATTTGTCAAAATAGAATCGCCAACGACACGGACTCGGTCAAATATTGGATACATAACAATATGATTACCATTGACGGACAAAAAATGGGCAAATCGTTGGGCAATTTTATTACATTGAATGAGTTTTTTACAGGCACACATTCCTCTCTTAATCAAGCATTTACGCCAATGACCATACGTTTTTTTATCCTTCAGGCACATTATCGTAGCACGCTTGATTTTTCAAATGATGCTTTGCTGGCGGCTCAAAAAGGAATGCAAAAATTGTTTGCAGCATACAATCTTATTGCAAAATTAAAACCGTCAGATAATTCGCAAACGTCTGTTAATCAACTGTTTATAAATTCTTTATCTGCAATGGATGACGATTTTAATTCGCCCATTGTGATTGCGCAACTTTTTGAGGCTGCACGAATTATCAATCAGGCAAATGACGGAAATTTGTCTTTGTCAAAAGAAAATATTAACGATTTGAAAAATTTGTTTGACATCTTTTTGTTTGATATTTTAGGAATGAAACAAAATGTTGAAAATCAAGCAAATAATAATATCGAAAATGATTTAATGCAGATTATTATTTCTTTGCGTCAAACCGCCAAATCGAACAAAGATTACGCCACTGCCGACAATATCCGCGATATGTTAGCCCAACTCGGTATCGTTCTCAAAGACACAAAAGATGGCGTAGAATGGAACCAAAAGTAAAGGGAGATTTTTAATTGAGCGTGCAGCGTGCAGAGTGTAGAGTGTAGAGATTCTTTTTTTTTTGCATTTTCGCATAAATTTGTTCTAAAATTGGAGAAACTTTCAACTCTCTACTCCCCTACCCTTTCACCCTTTTTGGGCAAAGCCTGCCAATTTTGTCTAATTTTAGAACGGTTTTATTCAAAAATGCAAAAAATAGAAAAATCTAAAATCTAAAATCGTAAATCTTCCCTCTACACTCTGAAAAAAAAAGTTTTTAATTTTTAATTGACAAAATTGTGTATCTTTGCAAATTAGTAAGGATAATTTTAAGATAATATTTTTATTTTGCACTGATGAACATCGTTTTATTTGATGATATATATAGACAAAATATGTTGCCGCTGACTTATACACGTCCGCAGGCTGACATTAGAATTGGCATTTTGACTGTTCGTGAAAAATGGGAAAAATATCTGCATGCAAATATTTCTACCTATACGCGGGCGTATTTATCGCAAAAATTTCCAATGATAACGGGCAATCATAATCTTTTTATCGCAGCCTCTTACTGTCCCAATGAAGAATTGGTCAACACTTTGCTCAATCTTCAACCGGAACAATCGTTAATGCATGATAATGAGGTAATTGCGCATTGTACTGAAACTGTTCCACGACATTTTGAAACTTATATCGGTGAGGAAGTGCTTGAGTATGAGGGTGAATGTACAACCGTCCGCCATTGTTGGGATATTTATGCGTTTAATGAAAAAGAAATACAAGCCGATTTTGAATTGCTCACAAAAGGACGTGTTTCTCAGCCCATTAGCCCTACCAATGCCGTTTTAGAGCCTCAAAATGTGTTCATAGAAGAAGGTGTTGAAATGGAATGTGCTATCATCAATGCAAAAAATGCAAAAGTATATATCGGTGAAAATGCGATAGTTATGGAAGGAACTACCGTGCGCGGCAGCATGGCATTGTGCGAGGGAGCACAATTGAAAATGGGAACAAAAATTTATGGGGCAACCACTATCGGACCTTATTCCAAAGTGGGCGGTGAGATTGCCAATACGGTCATTTTTGGCTATTCCAACAAGGCTCATGACGGCTTTTTGGGCAATAGTGTGTTAGGAGAATGGTGCAATTTGGGCGCCAATACCAACACATCCAATCTCAAAAATAATTATGAATTTGTACGCCTGTGGAATTATGCCAAAAAATCATTTGAAAAAACCAATCAGCAATTTTGTGGCTTAATCATGGGCGACCATTCCAAAAGTGGCATTAGTGTAATGTTTAATACAGGTACGGTTGTTGGGGTATCTGCCAATGTGTTTGGGGCGGGTTATCAGCGCAATTTTTTCCCCTCATTTCATTGGGGAGGCGGTGTTGTGCCTATGCAAGATTACAAATTAGATGCAGCAATTGAGGTCGCAAAACGCGTTTATGAAAGACGAAATAAAAAATTTACCGATTTTGATAGCCAAATTTTGTATTCCGTCCATAATCTGACAGAAGAATTTAGAAAAATGGATATATAATTTATATATATATATAAAAAAAAAAAAAAAAAAAAATGAAAAAAAAACTGAAAAGCGGACTAAAAAACGGACTATTTGCCTTATTACTCATCACATTAATAAGTTGCAAAACAGATGATTATTACAGCGGAAATGATGCCACACTCTCTTTTTCGCAAGAATTGATAACGTTTGACACCCTTTTTACGTCTTTAAATTCAATCACAAAGGTGCTATCGGTGAAAAATCCGTACAAAAAAGCACTCTCAACAGATATTACTTTGGTAGGGGGGGATAGGTCTTATTACTCATTGAATATCAATGGAATATCTGCAAAATCATTGAGAAATATTGAAATTCCTGCCAAAGACAGCATTTTGATTTTTATAAAAATAAATATTGACCCTAACGGTGGCAATATTCCTATGTTGGTGAGCGATACGATTGCTTTTTTCACCAACGGAAATCGCCAAAATGTAACTCTGTTGGCATTCGGAGAAGATGCGCATTTTATCATTCCTACCGATAGATTGGTTTTAGAAGACAGTTCTTTTATCGAATACAGCATTATTGCCAATTATGGAGAGGATATAAAATGGACTAATGATAAGCCGTATGTCATTTATGGTCAAGCGATTATATACAGTTTTGGGAAATTAACCATAGAGGCAGGAACAAGGATATATTGCCACAGTCAGAGTGGTTTGTGGGTATATACAGGTGGCGGTTTGACGGTCAATGGAACTGCAGACCAACCTGTTGTGTTTCAAGGAGATAGAAGAGAAGAAATTTTTGCAAGCGACTATGCCCAATGGGGAGGCATTTCCATTAATTCTACTCATCAAGTTTGCAAAATTAACTATGCTATTATCAAAAATGCAGGCACAGGCATACAAGCAGGTACGTTTTCAGGCACACGCAGCAAAGATAAACTCATTCTCACCAACAGCATTATTCATACTTCGCAAATCGGGCTTAATTTTTACAAATTTAACCTTGAGGCTGCCAACAATGTAGTTTATGATTGTCAAAGTGCCTGTTTTTCAGCGCAATTAGGAGGCAATTACACCCTCGTCAATAACACTTTTTATAACGAAGTAACAATGGGCATCAACGGTCGCCGCACAACTCCGGCAGTTTATTTATCCAATTATGTGCAAGTAGATGACAACACTGCTTATTGTGCTGATTTAGAGTGTTTTTCATACAATAATATCATTTATGGTGTTGCCGATTCGACCGAATTTTACACATCCATTGCAAAAGAAGCCACCGCCAATGTAGAACTCAAAAATTGCTTGCTCAAAGCCACCGCCTCTGCCATGAAAGGTGTTGCGGTCAATGTAGATAATATTTTTAACCAAAATCCGCTTTTTACAGATTATAGAAACAATGATTTTTCACTGCAATCTGCTTCTCCTTGCATCGGAAAAGGTATCTATCATCCCGCTGCCGACAGCGATATAAAAGGTAAATACCGCAACAATCCCCCCTGCATAGGAGCGTTTGAATATTAGTTAAGAATTAAAAATTGAGAATTAAGAATTGAGAATTATTTTTTTCCCATTCGCCTTTCGCCAATTCAGGGGCAAGCCATGCCTTTGCCTACAACCTTTTCATTTTTAATTGAAGAAAAAAGGCTACCCTTTTCAGGATAGCCTAAATTTTTTTAAAATATGTACAAACTAAAACTCCCACAATTCGCTTTCGCGATTGCGAATTTGGTCAAGTATTCTATCTGATTCCAAGCGTTGGTCCATGCCATTGACAACATATTCATTTATTTTTCTATTGTCATGTACATTTTCTTCTCCTGCAACATAACTGCTAAAATGGCGCATAAGTAAGATGTCGTCATACGTCCTTCTTTGTGCATTATTAGCAGGATTAAATACTTCTGTTGTCGCTAAAAGAGGACGCGCTTCGGGGTAATAAAACCAACCAATACGACGTATCTTTCTTGCCTCTATACTGCCCATTCCGTATTCTTCATCCTGTGGCTCTTCACTGCCTGTGGCAAGGGATGTGTAAAAAACCATAGGAGCAAAAGAAATCATGCGCATTTCTTGTACAGAACGTTGCCTATCAATAAGCACTTGTTCATAAACTTCATAACGCAAAACTTCTCTTGGCTCAAAAGCAATAAAAACCGTTTTTTGCTCTCCTGTCGGATAACCGTCGTCGTCAAGAACCTCCGTGATTTGTGTTTGTCCCAAACTGCTCAACAAGCCCGAAATAGAATAAGGATTTGTACAGCGGTCTGTATTATAGACCCTTAATGGCTCTGCTTCAGAAGAATCGCTAACGGCATCCATCAAAGCCTGCATCAAACTTTTCCACTTACCTTGCGGTGTAGTTGGATAGTACAAAGGATGATTCAATTTTTCGGTCAAATCAAGATTTCGCCATATCAACTGCGCCCACATTACGTCCGCCTCACGGATATATGTTAGTGAGATAGGCTTAAATTGAGCCAAATGTATTTTATCATACACTCCATCTACCGGTTTGCGAATGGCATCCATAACGTCTGCATTCTGCTGTGGTGGCGGTGTGGCTCCCGTTTGTCCCGTTTCGCTGTCTATCACCTGTGCTTTGGCAAAAATCGCCAAAAACAACGCTACTATTATTAAACCTGATTTTTTCATATCTGTATTTATATTTATGTGAATTTATTATCTTATACGTATTGTTATTGCATTTTTCAGTGTCTTTGTCCCTGCAATAGAGGTTATTTTTATTTCTGAAAATTCAACAACTGTTCCCGATTTGGATGCCCTGATTTTCGACTGTACTGCATCCGGAAATAAACCTGCTGATGACGAAATAGGTGCATCTTCAATTCCATTATTGACAAAAGTAACTCTATATCCTATCACTTTCCAACGCAATTCGTAGTTAAAGTCTTTTGACATTAAGGCTGTTACCATTGGATTTGCCAACAATTGGTCTTTGGCAACACGCCCGCTCCTAAACTGTCCGCCCAAAGAAACTTCAGGGTCAGGTACAGATTTTACGCGGAACGATGTTTTGCCCATTTCCTGTGTTTTTCCTCCCAAATCGGCAGCCACTACAACTGTCAATTCTTTATTTACCAAAGATTGTGGAACAGTAACTTCATATTTACCGCCCCCCGAAGAGGTAGCACTTGCACCGCCCCAATTGATTTTCAATTTTTCGGGGGCTACAGGTGCCGCAATGGTTACAGGATTAGGTATGCCTGCATAAAATACGTTCATTTTATCTGCCGCAACTGCCGCTGCCGGCTTGGTAACAGTATAACTTTCTTTAAAAGAATACGCTTTTTCCTGTCCGTCCGGTCCTACAACTTTAACAAAACCTGCAAATCTTTGGTCTCCTACACCACCTGTGGGTATTTTCAAATGACAAACACCATTTACTCCGTCCAATTTGGTCAAATTACCTTGGTCTGATTCTCTGGCTGTATCACGTCCGCCTCCCCAATATGCCACAGGATTTTGGCGTGAGTCAAAAGCGGCTACAATAATATCCGCCTCAAACGCATCACCCGAAAATACAATACGACTATTGGGAATTACACGTGCATTTACATTATCAAATTTAAAACTACCTGCATCAATGGATTTAAATAGAAAATTGGTAGCCTCAAACTCAATATTGCGTACTTCTCCTATCATTTTGTTTAACAATGTAAAACAAGCCGCCGCAACAATGTGTTCAAAATTGTGTCGCTCCCAAGTTTCATTTTCACCATCCGCATTTTTAAATTCTCCTTCAGTCTCCAAACCTTTGATGCTTTGTAAAGTAAAACCTGTATCTCCTACAATGGTAACCAATTGTTCCTTAAATTTTTTGATTTCAGCATGCATCTGAAATGCTTTACCATTCTCGGTTTGTCCGATAAAAAAGTCAGAAGGTTTATCAAAGTTGTCTTTGGATTCCATATCTTCCAAAGTCTTCTTTTTGGCGTCTTCAATAGATATGCCATCAACATCGCTATACATTTCGTATTTAATGCTTGAAAGATAATCTATCATCTTCGCAGATAACTCTCTCACTTGCTTTGCTTTATCGTTATAGGCTTTTACTTTTGCAGGCTCAGCCTCTTCTGCTTTGTCAAAGGCTGCATAAGTTTGCAATACTTTAGCCTCAAAGTTTTCGGTAGTTTGTTCCATCGCATCGTTTACAACTACAAAGGCACTCAAAATATCTTTTGATACATTTAACGCCAACATAGCGGTCAACACGAGGTACATCATCCCTATCATTCGCTGCCTCGGGGTCTCCGGGCAATTTGTTGCTCCCATATATTTTTATCTTTTTTACAAATTAATGAACAAACTAACTTTTTTTATTTATAAATATATGATACACAATTATTTATTGACATTCATTGCTGCCAACATACCGCCATAAATATCATTTAAGCGGCTAACGCTTTTTGCCAACAAATCTACTTGTTCTTTGTACGCTACAACTTGTTGTGCAGATTGTGCTAAATTTTGTGTAGCATCTTTCATCTGATTTTCCAACTCTTTTTGAGCGTTTAAAGAATCTGTAGTTGCTTGCAATTGCAGTTCATAAGCAGCATTGATAGCCGCCAAATTTTTGGCTAATCTTTGCGTATTTTCCATATAACCGGAGTCGGTAGACATAGATTGAACAGTTGTCTGATAAACATCTGCCAAATTGCCCACAGCAGTAGTCGCTTTTGCTACATTTTCAAAATAAGCAGTAGCAACATTGGCATTACCGTCCAATGCTTCGGCTGTTTTGTCGTAAGTAGCGGACAAGTTTTTCACTGACTCGGAGGCTTTGGATACATTATTTATATATCCGTCTGTTGCTGCAACAGCATCCGACATGCCTGAAAGTTGTTTCGCATTTTCTCCCAAATTGCGCATACCGACTGCCAAACTTTCCAATAATTCGGGTCCGATTTTGGCTTCTGCTAACGCTTGGTCTAACTGTTGTGTTACAGTACCTTGCGGAACTTTCTTTTTGGGGTCATCTTCCAAGCCCATCGCTAATTGAGGATAAACCAATGCCCAATTAAACTCCTTGTGCAACGGCTCAAAGGCGGAGAAAAAGAAAATAATTGACTCCGTACCCATACCTGCCATCAACATAACACCTGCACCCGGAAAGTGCATAATTTTAAACAATGCACCCATAATTACAACAGCGGCGCCAATTCCGTACAATTTCGACATGAAATTCTTGTACCCTTTACTTCTTACTAATTCGTATAGTCCCATAATTTAATGCTTTTTTACTTTTGTTTTGTTAATAATTTACTTTAATTTACTAATTTTATTTATTATATTACTTTAAAAATTTACTATTTTAATATACGTTAGAACTTGTTTTTGCATTATCGCCTTGACTGCGTCCCAAATAAGATTGTACGCATCTAAATCCAACGTATGCTTTGCCTGTGTCTTGATATTCATAAGAGCGTGTCGCATTACGCAAATAATAACTGACATCTTTCCATGAACCGCCACGAACAACTTTTCTTTTCAATACTTCCGGGTCAGACTTTTTGGCATCATATTTATATTGCATATTCAAATCATGCGCAAAACTGTACGCTGATTCCGAAAAAGCATCTTCACACCATTCGGATACATTGCCTGCCATATCATACAGCCCATAATCATTAGGATGATAATGCCCTACAATAATCGGATACATACCGCCGTCAGCCGTATAGTTACCCCTTTGAGGTTTGAAGTTTGCCAAATAACACCCTACGACATTTTCCGTATAATAACCGCCCCATGGATAGTCTTGTGCATCCATGTCGCCTCTTGATGCATATTCCCATTCGGTTTCATTGGGCAAACGAAAATCATTTTCTGTTGCCCAATTTTTTTGCCCTGAAAGGTATGCATTTCTCAATTGAGTACGCCATGCACAGAATGCCTTTGCTTGTTTCCACGAAACACCTACAACAGGATAATCATCATAACGAGGATGCCAAAAATAACTCTTCAACATCGGCTCATTAAACGAGTAAGTGAAATCATGTGACCAACACAGAGTATCAGGATAAATATTGATAGCCTCATGCCTGATAAACGTTTTCCTACCTTGCGAAAAGGCAGTAGGACGATTGTTGAACATACCGCCGTCATCTGTCTGCTCATCTATATTATCAAACTCTTTAAAGGCAGCCCCTTGAATGGGATTGGTAATATCGTCATCTTTGTAATTACGGTAGTCTGTCCACCAATATTCAAAGAAAAACAATTTTACATTGAGGTCTTTTGGTGAATAATAATAATACCTTTCATTTCCCATTGGGGAAATATAGATATTATCCAACACCGCCTTGTAGTCCTCATTTGTAGAATTCCAATCAATTTTGGTTTTCCAGTTTATCAAACGTGGTTCTACCGGCTCCCCTTCTTGCTCATGACCTTTGCCATAAACCAAAAAGTGCGATGCCTCATCGTCCAATTCGGCTTCCCCTAACATGACGTGTGTAATGGAGTCTCTCACCCATTCCACAAATTGACGATACTCATTGTTCGTAATTTCAGTCTCATCCATATAGAATGAACCAACTGTTACGTTCTTTGGCTTATGCAACAATGAGTATGTTACATCCTGCTCACCGGATCCCATTAAATAATGTCCCTGTTCAATGAATACCATACCGTAAGGCATCTCCTCGTTAAACGTCGGACGATTCTGCGCCCCTACCAATTGACCATTCCCCGAATTTTTACAGGATGTCAATGTCAGCGTCCCTATTGCTACTACTACTGCTCCGAAAAATAACTTTTTCATATCTTTGCTATTACTGCTTGTTTTATAAAATTTGTTATATATCATTTCTCTAATTATACTCTCTTATTAACGATTTTGTTACAAAATTATTGTATTTTTTTTTTGATTTTTTTTATTTTAATTTTTTACAAAGGTTTTATTATCGACTATTTGACCATCGCAAATCAGTGATACTGAACACATTCCAATCGGAAAATTACTGATGTCTATTGTCAAATTATTATCATTTATATTCAAAAAATAATTGCTCACGAACGAAAAATAATGAATGCTTTTTATCTCCAATTGCGCATTTTGAACATTATTGACTTGATAAAAAACAGTTATAAAATCTTGTGCGGGATTGGGCTGTATATTTTCAATCTTATTATCTGATTGATAACCAACATATACCATATCATAATCTTTATAACCATCCTCTTCTGCAATCACTTCTAATTTATAACTTTGAGGCTCATACACATTTGTTGTAATTGTTTCTCCCTCGCCTACTAACTCCCCCGCATGATTGTACCATTTATAAACAGCAGCCTCTCCAATAGGGGTAGCCGATAAAGTAATGCTTGTACCAGTCGCAGAAGTACCTCCGTTGATATAAATATCCTCCCCTGCATCAGCATAAAAAAGAATACGATCGGATGTAAGAACATTATACGTTTCACCACCAAGTGTGTCATACGTTTCTACATCTATTAACATAGTACGAAATGTCAATTCAGGTACCTCACTCACTTCTTCTGTAAGAAAATTGATTTGAGTTGTTACAAATCCAACATCACATATATCTAAATGTATATTTTTTAATGTCGCATCTTTTCCTGTTACCAAAAAAGTCTGATTGCCCACTATTGCCATATCGGATAATTGTTGTCCATTTGCTATCCATGAATTATAGAGCACATCATCTAATTTCACTCTCATTTCTGCCTCATTTTCAAGTGTTTGAATATCTGACACATCTCCAAAACTAAACTGAATATTATAAATTTTGTCTACTTGGCAAAGATTGGCAACCGCAACCATAATACTTTGGTTACTTTTGACATCTACTATTGATAAGTTTTTCCACGCAATATTGTTATTCCACGCTACATTTAGACTTAAATCTGCTGTTTCTACATGAGCCATATTGTCATTTGCAGACACAATTCGAGATAACAAACAAAAGTGCCATGGCTCACCATTAAATGTATAATTGGCAGGATTAGGTACTACCCAAGGTATTTCCAATATGGTATCCTGTCCGCTTTGCAATGCAGGTATATAAAGGCTATCTACTATACCCCCCAAAGGCATTCCACCATATTGGGTAGTGCCATCCCAAGGCTTTGTCCACGATAAAAGCATATTTGCTTTTGCCCAATAGAGTTTTAATAGTTCATTTCCTGTAGAGGCTTGACAGCCCACGTTTTTCACTCGAACATATACATAATTAGGAACGGTAGGATGATATTCAGGATTTTGATGTTGTTTTTGTTTATCCGGCAAATTGCGAACCCATATATCAGGACTGTTCCAAAGTGAATTGGTTCCAATATATGGTTCATCACCGGGATCATCCAGCCCATCTCGTACCATTAAATCTACACCTGCTTTTGTCATGTTACTTCCAACTCCAACCGCATGCCATGCCTTGGCAACGCTCATCATTTGAGGACTACAATTTCCATATAAATCTTTTGCAACATCAATAGTTGCAACTCTCATATCATAAAATGTAGTTAATAAATTTGTATTATTAATCATAAATCTATACAATATTCCTTCTGCTGCACTTATTCCTATTCCATTGACAACATAGTCTTCATCATTGTCATTTATTCCGTAACCTCCTTCACTTAGAAGGTAAAACCAATGATTTATTACTCCACAATTAGTATGTATTCCCCCATTGTCTGCTGTATCTGCTGTATTTTTCCAATAAGTTCCACCATAGGTGTCAGGACAATTTCTGTCTTTTGGAGAAGATAAAGAACGACTTGGCGTCCCCCAACCGACTTCTTCTCCATGTAGCCATTCTTGCTTATTTAAGGTGGGATATACAATATTGGCATAGTTCTCAACACAAGCCCCCCAAATATCACATATCCCTTCTGCCATTGCTCCTTGCTCTCCCTCGTCATCAAGACTCAGTTCACAGTCACAAAATGCATGAGCAAATTCATGACTTACAATATCTAAACAAGTATAAATATCACGTGATATATTATCTCCATCTCCATACACAAATATGCCTGCTTCAGCATTCCATAAGGCATTGTTCACATTAGCCCCATAATGAACATAATTCCTAATAATAGCCCCAGAATTATCATAACTATTCCTCCCATGAATATATTTAAAATAATCATAAACTATCATCGCCCCCCAATGCGCATCCAACGCACCATCGTCTTTATTGGCATTATGAAATTCCGCTACCGTCCAATTATTGTCATCATCCGTAAAAAAGGTAGCAGAATCATCCACAGTAGTGAGTGGATAAGGTATAGTATGGTACAAATTGTAAGTCTCAATGCCGTCTCCTCGTGTATTATCCCTCAAAATAGATGTAATCATTCCAAGTTGTGTTGTAGATATGGTACGCGTACCACTATATCTCGTATCTGCACTACCATTATCTTCTTTAAATATCGAATTAGTTTTTAATATTGCCCCAGTTTTTGCACAAACATAAATATATTTATGAAATATTACTTCTTTTGCATAAATATCAATTTTATAAGCAACATGATATGCTGTATCCTGTGGATTTAATTTATTGGTACATATAACAATTTCAGGCACAGAATAATAAGAACATAATGTTGCGCTTTCAACACCATTACCGGCTAACTTTGTACTCACATATTCTTTTGCGGCTTGTGTCGCTTGCTCCTGCGAAAGAATAAGAGTAGTATCTAAATTTTCAACCCTTTGATAATAACCATTTATCAAATAAATATATCCATTTTTCCAATGAGTTACGTATGCACCTGATTCTACTTTTATCCCTTTATAATATTGCCAAAATTTTTTATGAATATATCCCATTTCATCTGTATTTTCTCTGTATTGTTCAAATTGACAATCAGGACTCATGTTCAACATGAAATTCAAGAATAGGGAATCATTTCGCATTATATCAGTTATGGGTGCATTTTCTTTAACTCTTGCATGCTTAATTGTTCCTTTTTCGTCCCTGTATAAATCTGTGAAATTATCTAACGTAATCGAAACATTACTCTCTTGTGTTTCTTGTGCATAAACTATTTGCCAAAAAATTACTATTCCAAATAAACCTAATCCGATTTTGCCCAATTTTTTCATATCTTTGCTATTTAAGATTGTTTGATAACAATCAAATCTTCGCTAACGATTTTGTTACAAAATTATTGTATTTTTTTTTGATTTTTTTTATTTTCCTTTCTATTAATACCTAAAATCTATTGGTCTATTGCCTAATAATCTGGTGCCTTTGTAACCATATATAGAAGGTTTTGTGATGATGCTGAAACAATATTTTAAGGTAATTTCAGGTCCGCCGTAACTTCTGACTCCGTTGCCATGTGTGCCAAACATTTGAGAAGTGTTAACATCATAAGAAAGAGCCACTTCCAAACCTCTAATGGCGGAGGAATAATTAGCAAATGGCTTTGCACCTACCAATAATACAACTGCATCATAAAACCTATAACTTGCTCCAAACCAAACCAATTTGTTCCAATCGGCAATCAAAGTCAAATCAAAAGTAGGTACTTTAAAGTCTGCTTTGACGAATGCCTGAGGGGTTAAAGTCCAGTTCGGATTGGCGGGCAAAGTAAAAGTATAGCCTCCCATTGCATATAAATGTCTTGCACCTTTTTGACCGATTTCGTCGCCGCCTATTGCAGAAATCAATTGTGTTGCAGCAATTCCTGCAAACCATTTATCCGGCATTTGATAAAAAGCCCCCAAAGAGGCATCTATATACATAGAAGATTTGCCAAGGTTAGCAATAATGTTTGGGTCAGCCGATTGTCCGGGTGTAAACTCGTCCGTTTTGATACCTCTGTTAAGGAAATCTACCGAAAGTCCTATCCCCAAAGTACCGCCACTGATATTCATTCTAAAAGAATATGCCACCTTAATGCCAATATCGTTTTGATGCCCTAAAGCGTCATTATAAACACTCAATCCCAATCCGCCATGCAGTGCCTTAATGGGTGCATGTATGGAAAACAAAGCCTCTCTGGGATTGACCTTTGTTTTTTCACCATCTTCATTGGTTTCCACAAAACCTGCCCATTGTTGCCTGTAAGTAGCCGCTGCACAGATACCGCCCGAACCCGCATAACCGGGGTTAAAGGGCAAAATTGTGTACATATATTGCGAGAATTGCGGCTCTTGTTGTCCAAAAGCGACACTCGTCAATGCTCCCAAAATCATCAAAAAATAAATTTTCTTGCTCATCATAATAATCTGATTCTCTTAATCTTATACGTTATTTTTATCAATAAAAATCTTTAAAAAAACACCTTTGACAAACCTTGCCAAACAAAAGGTGCAACATACTTTCAAAGATACTCTTTTTTTGCATACAAAAACTTTTTTTACCGTTTTTGATAGTCGTTTTTTTATATTCTTGAAAATAGATGCCTTTGTAAATCATTGTTATTGAGGTGTTTATATTTCTAATTTAACATTTTTATAAATTACACACACTTTTTAAATTGTATCTCATTTAACTATTCTTTTGCAATCAAATCCAAACGGCTGATATTAACTGTATTATTTCGCTTATATCTGGTCGCCAAAAACCGCTCTACTACAGGATGGTTTTGGTAGGAATTGTCGCCTTTTAAGAAAGCGGATAAAACAAGGTCTACCTCTTCATAAGTAGGCAATCCGAGTTGCTCCAAATCGGAAGATGAAATTCCCAGCCCGTCCGTAGGCACTGCATCAATACAAAGTTGGAGTATATCCGACTGCTCTTTGGTCAATGATTTGCACAAATATCTTGCCGCTTCATAGACTTCTGTTTTCCAAAGGTGCATAAAAGGGGCAAAATCACCCACATCACCATGCAGCGTCCAAAAGCCGGTCAAATATTCGGTAAAATTATCGGTAGAGATGACCATTCCTTTGTGAAATTGTGCCAAGTCATAAAGGGCTATCATTCTCATACGTGCTTTACAATTTCCCAGCCGCAATTTGGTCAATTTATTGTCTTCCAATTGCGGTAAATATTCTTTAAATTGCTCAAATACAGGCGTATAATCAATGTGTTGAAAATCATGGCAAAACGCAGACCCTACCAATTTAGAGCGTTCAATTTCGTCTGCCGTATTGGTAGCAATTGTAATAGAGCGACCGATAAGCGTGGCATTGGAAAAATCGCATACAGGACGCAATAATGCCACTGCAAAGGCACTGTCTATGCCCCCAGAAACACCTACTACCAACGACTTTAACTGATTATCTAAAATATATGCTGAAACTTTGGACTGCATTACTTTCACTGCGTATGCAATCTCTTTTTCTGTTTTGAGCATTTGTGTATCTAAAAGTGAAAAAACTTCTGACATAATATTATTTTTTTTTAAAGGTTACTGTATAATTTCTTCTGTATTTTGTTTTTGCGTCTCTTCAGGGGGTAGAATTTCTTCTCTTCCGGGCAAAAGAGGCGGTTGTTTTTGTTTATATTTTTCTAATTTTTTTGCATACATATCTGCATTATCCTCAATGGTTTTCAAAGTGGGGACATCAACATACGCCCATTTATCCATTACATAACCCTCTTTGAGCATAATTACGCCCGGATTGTTACGAATAGCCGTTTTTAGGGGTGTCATGTCGCAAAAATAAAAAGTTTGCTCCTCCAGTCCTTGTGCTTTTTTGAAATCTTCTACATCTGCGGGGAAAGAGCCTGTCAAAAGGACATAATTTTTATTCCCTTGTGCCTCTAAATCAGCAATTAAAGCCTTAATTTTTCTCATTTTCAGAGCCGTAACTTCTTTTACATCTCTTACCATAATAATAAATGTATATTCCGGCGAGAGCATGACATTATTTTTAATATCATTTTTTGTATTGATGTCAATAATAGCAAAATCGGCTAATTTGGCAACAATAGCATCTTTGATAATTTTTTCTTTGCGGTCGAGATAGGTATAATTATTTTCCAAGTCTGCCGATAGAGCGGTATCTTCACTTATAGCCGACAATTGTTCCATCGTAATTTCTTTTTGTTCTCCCGTTTCTTTGTTTTGATAAACAAATACAAAATCCATTTCAGGGGCTTGTGAATACGCTTCGGCAGCGATAAATTTACCGACTTTCCAAGGTCTAAAATCATGCCATGGTTCGTGCTTTAGGCAATAAATTTGTACAAAAACAGCAAGTCCTAATGCCAACAAAATCGGCAGCCATTGCATTAAATAATACCATTTGTATTGCCTAAATTTTTTCCGCTGTACAAAAATAATCAACGTAAAGACCATGAAAATCACGTTCTTAACAAAAGTCTCCATGTTGGTTAATTTAATAAAATCTCCAAAACATCCGCAATCCGTTACTACAAATATTTGGTAAGAAGTGCCAAAAATGGTATTGATAAAATCAATAATAGTGTAGGCAAATGCTAACCAAAAGGTAAGCAGCGTAAAGAAAATCATAAAAGCGAGCAAAGCCCATGCGGTGATTTTCATTTGAATGTTTAACAACAAAGCCCATCCGATGACAAATTCAGCACAAATGGCTAAAATACCAAACGGTAAAGCCGCCGGCTCCATGAAATTCATCCCAAAGGAAACAAAATATTCCCCTAATTTTAAGCCAAACCCGTACGGGTCGACCATCTTCACATAAGCCGAAAAAATAAACAACAATCCCATAAATATACGGGAAAAATTGCGCAAATAATACGCAAAATTTTTACTTTTTTTACTGTTAATTGACCTGATTGTATTACTGTAAGTCTGCATGATTATTTTCTTTTAGTTTGATTAACGCAAAAACTGAATAATTTATTATATCCGAATAATGGGCAGCCAATGGCTCTGACACCAATGTTTGCCCATTTTTATCTTCTAAACTTTTAATACGAAATATTTTTTGTAAAATAATGTCGGTAATAGAGGCGATTCTCATACTTCTCCATGCCTCGCCGTAGTCGTGATTTTTGTTCAATAAAAGTGTTTTCACTTCGCTGATTTTTTGTTCATAAAGCGACAACACCGCTTGAGCAGGTAAATTTATGTCCTCTAATGTTGATACGGCAGGCAAATTTAACTGAATAAGAGCCATTACAGCATAATTTAAAATGCCGATGTACTCCTCCCCTACCCCTTCGTTTATTTTCGCTTCACCGTGTTCTTCAATGCTACGAATGCGCCGGGCTTTGATGTAAATCTGGTCGGTTATGGACGGCAATCTAAGTACTCTCCATGCTGTCCCATAATCCTTCATCTTATTGATAAACAGAGATTTACATTCTCCTACTATATCATCAAAATCTTTATCCGTACTACTCATTTTACTACTTAAAATATTATCTTACGATAAACTATTCGCAAAGATACACTTTTTTATCAATTAAAAATTAAACATTATTTTTTTTCTTTTTCCAAAAAGTATAAACAATTATTCCTGCTGTGAGCAAAATGATAATCACGGATGCTATCAAAGAAACGGTGCCCATTGCTTCCCATGAATCGGGATAAAATCGAAATGTAATTGTATGCTCTCCCGCCGGTACGCACATTGCCCGCAATATATAATTTGCCCGCAACAATTGTGCCGGTTTGCCGTCAATATCTACATGCCAAAATTTGGGATAATATATTTCCGAAAATACTGCCAATTCCGTTTTATCCGTTTTGGTGTGATAAACACAGGTATTGGGTGTTTGTTGGGTCAATTCAATGGTAGAATTTGGCGACTTAACAGGCTGAAAATCTTTGACTTGCGCATAAAAATCTTTGCTCATCACCGCCGCTTGCAAAGGATGCAGTGCTTGCAAAAGTTGCAATTCTTGATTCGCATTTTGTGCTACTTCTATACTATCTACAAACCATGCTGCTCCCAAAGCCTGCGAATTCTCAAAAGGTGGTGCATCATAATTAAATATGAAATACTTAGTATTCAACATGTTAATTGCAGGCAAAGATTGCAACAAGGCTATTCTTTGCGAATCGGAAGTAACGGTATTTATATTGCTTATAAAACGCTGAATTTCAGCAGTAAACACCGAATCCACCATTTCTTGATACCTTCTCATTTTGGCAGGATGATAACCGCCCACAGAATGATGATAATAAGGTGTATGTGAGTCGTTCCAAGGACTTGCTGCCAAATTTAACACCCTGTAACCCACTGTAGTATCCTTTAAAATAAGGCTATTGACCGGTCTGAGCGGATAATTTTGTGCAATTGTATTGGCAGGCTTTTCAAAATCATCGTTGTTAAGATAGCGTTTATCAATATTCCAAAGGTCAATCAAAGCCCACAACGAAATTGCCACCACAACAACTACATTCCATACATAATTGGGGCTTGTAGTGATTGATTTTGTACCTGATTTTGCTTTTTTAACGTTGGTTATATCCGACTTGGAATTATTTTGATAGCATCTGAAAATAAATAGCCACAAAATGACGGCTGCTACAACAATAAATCCCAAAGAACGCCACGCATCGGAAGAGCATAAATTGGCTCTATCTTCTTGTAAAGCAGACACTAACGCACTTGGCAAACCTGCATCCGAAGCCGCTGCAAAGTCCAAACAAACGCTCGGCATAAGTGCAAATATTAAGCAGAAAAAGCCTACAATTGCAACAGAAATGTACAAATATTTGAACGCTTTTTGCTTTTCAATTTTGTCAAACAAAAGCAATTTTAGTCCCCAAAAGCCCGACATTGCCATTATGGTAGTGGTTAAAACCAAAATCATAGATGGCGTTCTGAATTTGTTGTACATGGGCAAATGGTAGAACAAAAAGTCGTTAATGGCAGGGAAATGTTTCCCCCACGCCATGACAATAGAAACGGCAAAAACACCAATTATCCACCATTTAACACTGCCTTTGATGACAAACAAACTCAACACAAACAACAAACAAATCACCGCCCCTGCATACACGGGACCGGACGTAAAAGGTTGCGCCCCCCAGTAAGGAGAACATTGTTGCAAAAGTTGATTAGGGTCTTGCTCAAACCTTTGAGTTTTAAGCGTTTGCAATGTATTTGGCATCAATTTTTCATATTGTTCAAATTTTTCAAAATGCGAGCCACCTCCATACACATTAGGGACAAGCAAAGTAAATGTTTCCCCCAGCCCGTAACTCCATGAATAAGCATAATCGTAATCTAAACCTGTGGATTTTTGCACATTCGTATCAGCATTTTTGAGCAATTCGGAAGGCGACCGCATGGTTTGCTTGGAATAATCATAAGTGATAAACAAGCCCGACAAATTAGGCAAAACTGCCAATATAGTCAAAAGCAAAATGAGTACACTTGTTTTTAAAAATTGCAAAAATTGACTGTTTTTAAGGGCAACAATCAAAGCAATTACGACCCAAATTGCGGCTGCAATTGCCGTATAATAAGTGATTTGCGGATGACTTTGAGCAATATTCAGCCCCAAACCAAACAAAAACAACAAACCGCCCGCTTTCAATTTATTTTTATATGCTAAAATCAAACCTCCCAGCACCATCGGCATTGTTGCAATGGCATACGCTTTGGTAACGTGCCCTGCCTCAATAATAATAAGGTTGTACGAACAAAACGCAAACGCCAATGCTGCACCTATGGCAATAAAGATGTCAAATCCCAAAAATATCATTGTTAAATAACAACAAATCAACATCATAAGCATAGGTCCGTAGGAAAGTGGCGGCACTGTTTCTTGTATAATTTTTGAAATCCAATGAAAAACGTTGGGTGCCGGTTTGCCGTAAGTGAGTGCAGTGGGCATGCCGGAGAATTGATTATTAGCCCATTGGGTATATTCTCCCGTTTTTTCGTGGTAATCTTTTGCCTCTTTGCTCATTCCTTCGCTATGTATCATATCTGACTGTCGGACATCTTTGCCCTCCATCAGCGGACTGAAATAAAACAATGACACTATTGCCAAAAATGCTATGGCAGCAACATGTTTGAATATCAATTTTACAATATTTTTATTCATGATAAATAAGTTTAAAAAAATTATATATTACATTGATTGTGTGGCAGTTATGGCAACTACATTGACAATATCGTTCACCGAACAGCCTCTTGATAGGTCGTTGATAGGGGCAGCCATACCTTGCATAACAGGACCTATTGCCTCTGCAGCGGCGAGCCTTTGCACTAATTTGTAGGCAATATTTCCGACTTCTAATGTAGGGAAAACCAACACATTAGCCTTTCCTGCAATCTCACTATTGGGGGCTTTGCTTGCCCCTACCGCAGGCACTATGGCTGCATCGGCTTGCAATTCACCGTCAATTTTGAGAGTGGGATCCATTTTTTTTGCTATTTCAGTAGCATTAACCACTTTATCTACCATATCATGCTTTGCACTTCCTTTGGTAGAAAAACTTAACATTGCCACTTTTGGTTCAATACCGGCAATAGATTTGGCAGTTTTTGCGGTAACGACTGCAATTTGCGCCAATTCTTCTTCTGTCGGATTGGGAGTTGCGGCACAATCAGCAAAAACAAAAACACCATTTTCACCGTAATTTTTATCTTTTACAATCATAATAAAAGCCCCCGAAACGACACTTATACCGGGTAAAGTTTTCACAATTTGAAAAGCAGGACGCAGAACGTCGCCGGTAGCATTTTTAGCACCCGCCACTTCGCCGTCAGCCTCTTTGTTTTTTATCAATAAAGTACCCAAATAAAGCGGGTCTTTTACCAATTCATTTGCCTGTTCAATAGTCATGCCTTTGCTTTTTCTTAATTCAAGCAACATATTGGCATAAAAATCGGCTTTTGGATTGTTATCAGGGTCAATAATGGTCGCATTATTAAGATGGTTTAAATTCCATTGTTTTGCCTTTGCCATTATGTTTTCTCGATTACCGAGCATAATCAAACGGGCAATTTTTTGACCTAAAATAATATCCGCCGCTTTGATAGTGCGTTCTTCTTCCCCTTCGGGTAAAACTATACATTTGTTGGCTTTGATAGCCTTTGCAATAATCTGTTGTAATAAATCCATATTCTTATATATTACTAATATTACTAAAAAAATTCAATTTTGCAAAGATACACTTTTTTCGCTTTATTGCCAAAAAAGTGTAATTTTGTAAATTAGTAAAAAAATGCAATTATATAGTGGAATGAAATCAGATTTTTTGAAAAGTATAGATTGGAAAAAACATATTTTTGAATACAGCATGATAATAGTGGGCAGTTTTATTATGGCTACGGCATTTGTTGTATTTATATCGCCTTATAAATTAGTACCGGGTGGCGTTTATGGAATTGCCATTACGCTGCATTATCTCACCAATTGGTTTCCTATTGGGATATTTGCACTTATGTTTGATATACCACTTTTTTTGCTTGGTACATGGATTTTAGGTAAAAAATTTGGTGCAAAAACATTGGTAGGAATTTTTTCACTTTCAGGTTTCACCACTTTGATAGAGCGATATTATGGGTATCAGCCTTTGGTAGTTAATGATTATTTTTTGGCATCTATTTTTGGGGGGGTATTGATAGGTATAGGATTGGGAATAATTTTTAAATCCAATGCCACTTCCGGCGGCTCGGATATAATTGCAATGATTTTACACAAATATACAAAAATTTCAATAGGTGTTTTACTTATTTGTGTAGATGCGGCTATCGTTTTGATAGGTCTTATTGCATTCAAAGACTGGCGAATACCACTCTATTCATGGGTAACTATTTTTATTACCGGTAAAGTGATAGATATAATGATAAGCGGTATGAGCAAAGAAAAAACTGTTTATATTATCTCCGACCATTATGAAGCCATTAGAGACAAGATTATCAATGACTTAGGACGCGGAGGTACTTATCTCAACGGCGAAGGTATGTACAACGGCAGCACAAAAAAAATTATCTATACAGTCGTAGATAGAAAAGAGTTAATTCTACTGCAAAAATATGTACATTCTATTGACCCTGACGCATTTATGTCTATTTTAGACTCCAATGAAACATTAGGAGAAGGTTTCAAATCTCTGCGAGAAAAAGTAGAAAAATAGTTTTTAAGCAGAGTGTAGAGTGTAAAGTTTTTTGCATTTTTTGCATTTTTGCATAAAAACGTTCTAAAATTGGACAAAAAATCATTCTCCATTCTCACGACTTCAATGGTTTTGTCATTTTGAAACTTTTTTTTAACTGCTTAATTATCAGCATTTTATATTTTTCAGAAGTGGTTTTTTTGAAATGTAGTGCCCTGAATGCTTATAGATTGATTAAAATGATAATATTTTTTTGTTAGAATGTAAAAAATCCCAAAAAAAAGTATCATTGTATCCTTTCCTTCGGTAAACGTTTGCCGTTCATAAATTTTTGCTTCTTACATTTGATACAAATAATTTCTCAAAACCAAGTCGAGATAGTACCGTTGGTTTGCATATTCGATGCTATTCTCTGCAAATTTATCTATCCATGAATTTTCTAAACTCAATGCTTATTTTTTGAAAAGCATCACTGAAATCGCAAAAATCTTCCTCAAAAATCATTATTCGATGACGTTCAACTTGTCCGCCTGATTTTTTACTTTCTGAAATCGTTAAGTAAAAATCCCCGCGAGAGTTCCTTCTTATATCGAAAAAATAAGTTCGAGATCCTTTTTGAATTTTGGTAGAAAATATTTCATTGTCCATACTCATTTCGTTTTTAAAAGGTTAAACATAGAATATTCATTCCGCATATTCATTTCTCCATTTTCCAAAGGCATTGCCTCTATAACCCCTCCTCCACCTACAAATAAACCAATAAATTTTAAACTACAATCTTTCATCTGATAAAAAAATAATTTTTATTTATTTTGCAAAGATACACAATTTTTCCGATTAAAAATTAACGTTTAACTTTCAACTAATAAAAAAATGTATTTTTGCAAATAACAATATTGATTAAAAAAATCGGTAACAGTAGAGAAAAATTTTTATTTATATAATTCATTAAAAATCAGCAATTTATGTTAGATAGTGCGATTCAATTAGAGAGAAGTAAATGCAAGGCTTGTTATTCATGCATACGGTCATGTCCTGTCAAAGCGATACATGTTCGCAAAAATAGTGTGTTTCCGTTTATTGAGGAAACGCGTTGCATTATGTGCGGGTCGTGTATAAAAACGTGTGCATACGGGGCAATTTCTTATTATAATTCGACCAAAGAAGCCAAACAATTGCTCAATTCGGAGGAAAAAGTGGTCGCCATTTGTGCCCCTTCTATTGCGGGCGAATTTGATGACATTACAGATTATCGAAAATTTGTAAAAATGATACGCATGTTGGGCTTTTCTTACGTAATGGAGATGGCTTTTGGGGTGGATATTGTGGCAAAATTATACAAAACGCTCACCCATGACGAGTTTAACGGAAAGTATTATCTTACAAGTTGTTGTCCTTCGATTGTGGCATTGATTGAGAAATTTTATCCTGATTTGTTGGGCAATTTATCTCCATTTGTGTCTCCTTGTGCGGCTTCGGCAATTGTGGCACGCAAATTATATGGTGAAAATGTGAAAATTATACACATTACGCCTTGTGTGGCGGCAAAAAAAGAAGTGGATAGATTTACAGGTTTGGCAAAAATAAATTGTATATTGACTTTCAAAGAGTTACGTGATTTATTTGCAGAATTTAAAATTGATGAAACTTTTAGTGAGTATTCCGACTTTGACGAACCTTTGGGCTATAAAGGCAGTATGTACCCCATTTCTGAGGGATTTTTGGAGGCAGCAGGCTTAAATTTAAGTCTTTTAGAAGAAAACACCATCACTTCTGACGGCACAAGTTCTATCGCTGCCGTTGAGCAATTTATGACGCGTTACAAAGAAATTGAGCACAATTTTAATCTCTTTTTTTGTGAAGGTTGCATTATGGGACCTGGAACAACTTCCGGCGGAGAGAAATTTCACCGTTATGCATTGGTAAAAGACTATATCAGCCGCCGATTGGCACATTTTGACATTGAAAAATGGGAGCAAAATATTGAAATTCATTCACATTATCCCGAATTAAGAACCCGATTTATCAATAAAAAATATGATTTGCCTGTTCCCAGCGAATTGGAAATGAAAATGGCACTCAATCATATTACAGAACGCAACAGCAATAAAGAAGTCAATTGTGGGGCTTGCGGCTTCGGCACTTGCAAGGGCTTGGCAAAAGCGATTGCACAAAATATTGCTATCCCTGAAATGTGCGTAACTAATTCACAGATAAGGAATTTGGAGTCTTCTCACACTGCCAAAAAACACCTTGAGGAGTTGAATTTAACTAAATCCGAACTTAAAGCCACCAAATCGGCACTCGAAGAGGCAAAAGAAATGCTTTTTGACCGCAACGAAGCAATGGCAATATTTGTTAAATCGTTTAATACAGGTGTAGTTGTTTGCGATGAGAATCTAAAAATTATTGAATCTAACATGGGATTTATTGAAATTTTGGGCGAAGAAGTGCGTGAAATTCATGAAATTGTTCCATATTTAGTCGGAGCAGACCTCAAAACGCTGTTGCCTCCGGTGTTGATTACGCAGTTGCAATTCATTCTCAATCATGACGAAACGAATATCAGCAGAGACGTTGAGATTGATGATAAATTGATAAATGTGGCTATGTTTCAATTGGTTCCCAAAAAGTTGGTAGGAGCAATTTTCCGCAATTTACATTCGGCAGAAGAGCGTCCGGAAGAGATTATACACCGTGTTACGGAGGTGATTGAAGAAAATTTAAGACAAGTGCAACAAATTGGTTTTATCTTAGGCGAAGGCGCCGCAAAAACCGAAAAAATGCTCAATTCAATTATAAAATCATATAAATAAATTAATTGAGAATTGAGAATTTAAAATTGAGAATTATTTTTTTTTGCATTGTCTGTACTTTGATTTTCGTATGATTTATAAGATTAGCAGGATTTAAATATCTACACTCTCCACTCTAACTCTCCACTCTAAAAAAAAGAGGGAACATCGCTGCTCCCCCTTAAATATTGTTCTAAAATTTCTTTCTATTTCACACTCATTTTTCTTACCAACTTCTGCCCTTCAAATTCCATAGAATAGAAGTAGATGCCGGAAGAAAGACCATTGAGGTCAAAAATGATGTTGTTTTTGCCGACAATGGCATCAACGCTTTGAGTATAAATCACCTGTCCTGCGGTAGTGTAAATGTTGAAAACTGCTTTGCCGTCATGAGGCAGTGAGTATTCAACTTTTGTTGTGTTGGAGGCAGGATTGGGGATGTTTTGAGAAAGCGAAATGCCATCTTTGCCAATTGGTAGAATATCATCAACAATAGGCAATGTATCCGCTGCTGTACGATTGACAAGCAATGTATCATTTGACGCAATTTTGTCTTGCGACTCAACATAAACTTTCAAAGTGTAAGAAACTTCACGTGGAATTGTGTAAGAAGTTGTAAATGAGTAATTTACATCACTTCCTGCCACAATGCTGTTAATCGTTCCTGCAGCCGTAAATACAACACCGCCATTGGCAATGACTTCTGCATGTAATTTCACATTGGCAGCATCATTATCAGGATTGTTATTGCGGACTTTTACCACAATGTTCTGACTTCTGCCAAAAGTATCGATTGCCGAAGAGAGCGGTTGCTCAATAGATACCAACTCAATGTCGTCTAAATCAGCACATTCCACCAAAGTTGTATCTGACGTAATTGCACTGTTGCAAAGCGGATAAGCCGTTACTTTGACATTGTAATACGATGCTACTGGTACAGCATAAGTGTTGCTCATTTTGTGGGAGACAGAATTGCCACCCGACAAAATACCCGCTATCGTATCCAAAACAGTCTCTGTGATTGCACCGCTTGTGTTGCTGATTTCCATTTTAACAACAATATCTTCCAAATCCAAATTGCCTGTATTGTAAACTACAATATCTTGTTCCAATTGCGTATTCGGCAATACACAATAAGTGCCTAA
>JAISTU010000229.1 GCA_031272415.1 Bacteroidales bacterium
CCCAAAATCATGTTTTTGAAGAGTGTTTAACAAACTATACGGATTATACATCCCCTCCGACTGTTTTGCAAAATGATAACCGTCATAATAATGTCGAAGTTTATTAACTGTCTCTTCAATATTCATTTCATTTTCGGTTGCCAATTTTTCAATATCTGGCTGAAAATTTGCAAAAAATTCTGCCTCTGAAATGCCACAAATTTGGGCATATTCTTTGAACAACGAAATATCATCCAAATGGTTCAAATCACTGAAGACACTTACTTGTGAAAATTTTGTAACCCCTGTCAAAAACACAAACCTTAAATGTTCATCTTCTGCTTTTAAAACACCATAAAAACCTTTGAGTTCAGTTCGCATTTGGTCATTTAACACGTCATCGTGCATTGTGGAAAACAATGGTTTATCATACTCATCCACCAAAACAACCACTTTTTTGCCTGATTTTTTGGCTGCTTTACGAATTAAGGTCGAAAAACGCACAGAAAGTTCTTCATTTTTGTCCGTTTCTCCCCACACTTTTTCTATAATGGCAAGATTTTCTCTCAAAACTGATTTTAAACTTTCCAAAGAAGAAAATCCACTACGATTAAACTCAATATGAAAAACCGGATATTCTGTCCAATCTTTCTCTAACTCACTGATTTTCAATCCGTTAAAAAGTTCTTTTTTCCCCTCAAAATAGGCTTTGAGAGTAGTGAGAAACAAACTTTTTCCAAATCTACGCGGACGTGAAAGAAAAACCTGTCTATGGTTGGTAGTCAGTGCATATACAAATTCAGTCTTATCTACATACGCAAAACCGCCTGTGATAAGAGTTTCAAAATCTTGTGTCCCTATGGGATATTTTCTAATTGGTGTTTCCATAATTTATTCTATTTTCAATGCTAAACTACAAAAATACACATTTTTTTCAATTAAAAATTAAAATCCTCCTAAGTCTTTCAAACTCTGATTAGTTTTTTCGATAAAATTTAAAAACTCTTCTTTACCTGCTTTGGTTTGCGAAGAGGTAATAAAATATGGTGGCAATTCTTCCCAATTTTCCAACACTTTGTCAAGGAAAAGTTGCACATTTTTCTTTGTTTGAAAGGCATTTTGCTTGTCCGCTTTGGTAAAAATGATTACAAATGGAGTACCAGTCTCTCCGAGTTGATATAGAAAATTTAAATCGTTGTTTTGTGGGGTTAATCTACTGTCTATCAACAAACAAAGATAAGTAAGATTTGTCCGTTTGAGGATATAATCGCTAATCATTTTTCTAAAATTTTGCTGCATTTTGAGTGGCAATTTCGCATAGCCATAGCCGGGCAAATCCACAAAATAAAATTGTTCATTGATTAAAAAATGATTGATAAGTTGTGTTTTACCCGGTTTAGATGATATTTTGGCAAAATTATTTCTTCCAACAAGCATGTTAATCAAAGACGATTTTCCTACATTTGACCTGCCAATAAATGCGTATTCATTTAATTGATTATCAGGACATTGAATATAGGAGGCACTACTTTTAACAAATTCAGAAGAGATAATGTTCATTTTTCTTTTCTTTAATCTGTTAATTCATTGTCTTTGAGACCGTTAATATAAGAATCTACATAACGGATTTTTTTGGCAGGATTGATGTCTGCAATTTTGACCAAAATGGCGGTTTCCTCCACCTCTCCAAATGCCGGATTATCAGACGTTCCGTAGCACTCCATCGTGGAAGAAAGTCCCATATAAATATTGACCAAAGGCGGTATTTTGCAGCATAAATTGGTCATTTGTCTCACCAAATTTTTGTAATCATCTGCATAATTATCAGCCGTCAAAATAGAAGACAAAATTTGCTCATCATGTGAAAACGGCACCGCATGAATAGGCATTATCAACGATTTTTGAGGGGCAAAATGCTTTTGTAAGAAAAACAAAATTAAGTCTCTGGCTAATGTATTATAATTTTTGTACATGGTCATTTTGCCGTACAAATATTTAATATGCGGATTTTGAGCAATAATGGCACCTAAACCGTCCCAAATATTGTCCAACGCAAAAATGCCTTTTCTGCTTGCCTGAAATTTGGGCTGCACAAAAGAGCGTCCTAATTCAATAGAATAAGGCAAATAATTGTCAATAAATTCTTGTGAAAAATTAAACAATTCTCCCACCGGTGAATGCACTTTTCCGTCTGTTATCAACAAATCTTCGCCTAAAATATATCGGTATCCGCTGATAATTTCTCTATCTCTTGGCGACCAAACCAGCAATTGGCGAAACGGTTTTGGACAAATGTCAAACTCGTCAATATCAACTTCTTGTCCTGTCCCGCCACCGGCATCTCTAAACGCAATCTCTCTCAATCTCCCTATTTCTTGCATAATGTGCGGCGATGTCTGGTGAGTTATGTCATAAATAACGTTATTGGCGTGGTATGTTTTTCGCACAAAACGCTCTTCTGTCAATTCGGCTTTAATGGCACGTCTTAATTGTCGCTTCTGAATGGCTTTAAATAAAGGTCTATTATGCTCTTCCATGATGTTTTATTACTTAATTTACACTGCTTACAATAATTCAACCAACCAATAAAAAATACTTTTTCTTTTTGATTAGTATTCTACAAAATTACACTTTTTTTTCAATTAAAAATAAAAGTTAAAAAATTAAGAGTTGTTTTATGGAGAATGAAAAAAATATTTTTCACCCTTCACCCTCCCCCCTCCTTTTGATGCCATTGCTTCTGCAATCTCTCAATTTTTAATTGAAAATCACATGCACAACATATTTTTCTTTAAAATAAGACTCCGAAAACCAGTCAGAAATTGTGTATTGTGTTGATTTTCTGTTAATTTGTGTCAATTCACTGTTGATGTAGCCCCCTTTTAGATAAAGAATGCCGTTAGGAAGTATGTTAAAAGATTTTTTTGCAATTAAATGTTGTGTAAATCGGTAAAAATCAGGTAAATTTGTAACCGCACGACTTACCACAAAATCATATTGAGATTTCAACTCTTGGGCACAGATTTGCGTACTTTTCACATTTTGCAGTTGCAATTGTTGCGATACCGACTGCACAACTTTGATTTTTTTGCCAATAGAATCTATCAAATGAAACTCTGTTTTTGGAAATAATATCGCCAACGGAATCCCCGGAAAACCGCCTCCTGTCCCCACATCCACCACTTTTGTACCGTCTTTAAATGCAATCAATTTGGCAATGCTCAACGAATGCAAAACATGATTTAAGTATAAGTTATCCAAGTCTTTACGCGAAATAACATTGATTTGAGCATTCCAAAAGCGGTACAACTCTTCCAATTCTGAAAATTGCTGCTCCTGTTGGGCAGACAAGTTCGGAAAATAGCGACTAATAAGGTGCATTTTTTGCAAAATTGATGAAATTTGTTCTAAATTTGACCAATAATATCATTTACATCCGCAATATTCTTTCTATCAAGATATTGTGCAATTCCGTCAATAATTTTGACCGTAATTTGAGGGTCAATAAAATTGGCAGTTCCAACTTCTATGGCAGTCGCCCCTGCAAGCAAAAATTCTATTGCATCATTGGCATTGCTGATACCGCCCATGCCGATAATAGGGACATTGACTGCATGACTGACTTGCCAAACCATACGCAAAGCAACAGGTTTTACACAAGCCCCTGATAATCCGCCTGTTACGGTAGAAAGCAGAGGCTTTTGACGTTCAATATCAATCGCCATTCCCAAAAGTGTATTGATGAGCGACAAAGCATCTGCACCCGCCTCCGTTACGGCTTTGGCAATGGAAACTATATCGGTAACATTGGGGGATAATTTGACTATCAACGTTTTAGAATAAACCTCTCGCACCGCTTTGACCACTTTGTATGCCGCCTCACAACTGACCCCAAATGCCATGCCTCCCTCTTTCACATTAGGACAAGAAATATTGAGTTCTATGGCAGGAATTTTCTCCAATGGGAGCAATTTTTTGCAAGTCTCAACATAATCTTCTATCTGTGAGCCGGATACATTTACCACAATATGGGTATCCAAGTGCTGAATGCGGGGATAAATATGGTCAATAAAATAATCTACACCTTTATTTTGCAAGCCTACTGCGTTAAGCATACCTGAGGGTGTCTCTGCCATACGCGGATAATCATTGCCTTGGCGGGGCTGTAAGGTTGTCCCTTTTACAACAAACCCGCCAAGGCAATTGAGATTGATAAAATCGCTAAACTCTTCTCCGTAACCAAACGTACCGGAGGCAGTCATTACCGGATTTTTTAACGTTAAATCTGCTATTTTTACCGCTAATTTTGCCATAGACTACCTTGTAGGACGTGAGGAACGATTGGTGGAAGTTCCTGTATTTGAATTAGTTGCAGGCGCGGTAGAGGTAGATTTTTCCTTTGTAGTGGTAGTGTTTACCTTTGCCGGCTGCGTTGTTTGCGTTGAAGTTGTTTTGTTTGTTGTAGTACTTGTGCTGCTACTTTTTACCGCTTCTGTACTTCTTGCAGGTTGAGTTGTAGTCTGTTGTACCGGTTGCGTTGTGGTTTGTTTTACCGGTTGAGAAACAGTTTTTTCCTCTGTTCTTTGTGGTTGTGCTATCGGTTCAATTTTTACTTTTGCCTGCGATTCTTCTTGCGTATTATTGATACGTGCATCGGACGCATTGGAACGCTCTATTTTTGCAGGCTCGGTTGCCGTTGCAGCATTGGTCGGTACAACTATTTTTCCTGCTGTTGAACGCGTAACTTCCGGTGTTGTTCCAAAATCTTGCGGACGTGAAATGGTAATCTCTCTTGCCTCTTCCGCATGTGCCGACTTGTAGGTGCTAATATCTGATTTATAATCGGATATTCCCTTGTCAATTACTGCTTTATCATCTGAAACGCGCGTTATGTTGCTGCTCCTTTCAACTTCTTTTTCCAATTCAGTTGTTGTTGTGCTTGGCATACCTTTAACAATGCTCATTTCATCATCGGAATAATAACTAACAGACCAATTGTCAAAAGCCTTCACTTGTGCGCCGCCTGTTTCAGGTCCGCCTGCTTCATACTTGGAAGAGCGAATGTTGCCATTGACATTTCCATTGTTATTTATCGCCGAAACACCACCTGACGCACTGTTGCGCGGTGCATTATTGACGGGACGGTTTTTGGCATTGCTCGGCGTGGGACGCTTATCGTTGCCATAAGATTGAGGCACAGACGGGCGACTATGCGAATGATAATTGCCGTAATAATTGTAATAAGTCGGGCGATAGTAATTATTCCAATAATTATCGCAATCATAAATTACTTTTAAAGCATAATTGCGGGCGATGTTGGAATAAATAATGCTGTTGCGGTATTGACCTCTACTATACAAATATTTTGCATAATTTTGATGATTAACCGCTTTGGCAAGATAGCCCGAAGTGTAATAGTTGTAATAATACACCATATCATAAGCCTCTCCAATGATAAAGGAGGTCTTATTGAGAAAATTGCGTGCATTGCCCTTGTTAATTTGAGCCGAAATGCCGCCGACCATAAAAATTGCGATGCCTAAAATGAGCATCTTCTTTGCTATTGCTTTCATAACTAAATACCTTTATTTTTTTTGTTAAACACTATAAATTGAACTTTATTTTTCTTTTTATATTTCAAAAATCGTGCCAAAAATTTATTTTCTTGATTATCAATATTTTATGATTTTTTTGCATTTTTTTTTTGCAAAATTTTCAAACATATCGTTTTTTTGTGTATTTTTGCAAAATGGTTTATCATTAATAAAAAAGAAAGATTTTATTGGATTTTTTTTACATTTTTATTTTTAAACAAACGCAAAAAAACAATATTTTATGTTGCAAGACGGAGCAGATAAGAAAGAATTGGAGTTAATAATGAAGTCTAAACGATTTCTTCATTGTACCGATGACCAGTTAGTGCATGATTATCTAAACGGGAACGAGTTGGCTCTCAAAGAGTTAATAGAACGTTACCATCAAAAGGTGTTTTCTTACATCTTAATGGTTGTTCATAACAAAGAGTTGGCGGAGGATTTGTTTCAGGATACTTTTATTAAGGTTATCCATACTATCAAAGCAGGTTCATATAGAGAAGAGGGTAAGTTTACGCAGTGGATTATGCGAATTGCACGTAATCTGATTATTGACTATTTTCGGAAAAATCAAAAAATGGCATTCGTTGAAAATAGTTCTCCTTTGGATATTTTTGATACTTTTTCTGAACCTACTTTGACGGTAGAACAAAGCATTATTATGAAACAAATTTATGAATCATTGCAAGGGCTGATAGACCTTTTACCCAAACGACAAAAGGAAGTCCTTTATATGCGGCTTTATCAAGAAATGAGTTTTAAAGACATCGCCGAACAAACCAATGTAAGCATCAATACAGCACTCGGCAGAATGAGATATGCTATCTTAAATCTGCGTAAATTTGCCAAAGAAAGGAATACGGTTCTGACTTCGTAGTTGTTCCTAATTACTTCTTTTTGAGTTCGTTAATGTTGTCATTGAGGGCTTTGATTTTGCTTTGGGCATCGGATTGTTTTTTGCGTTCCATTTCGATAACATTAGCAGGTGCATGAGCAACAAATTTTTCATTAGACAATTTGGCATTGACAGATTTTAAAAAGACCTCCAGACGTGCAATTTCTTTTTCTGCTTTTTCAATTTCTTCTTCGACATTGACCAATGTACCAATTGGAATAGCACATTCGGTCGTGCCAACAAGGAAAGAAACCGTGCCGACAGATTTTTCAGTTACCGTTTCAATTTCAACGTTCGCCAATTTGCAGATAATGCCGTGATAATCAGCATCAATTTCACCCAAAACTTGTAAAGTCAGTTTTTCTTTTGGCGATATATTTTTTGATGCACGGATGTTGCGAATGTTGGTAATAATTTCTTTTATTTTTTCAAAATCGGCTATTTTTTTATCCGCATTTGTTGTCTCTTCGGTAATAGTAAATTGGGCAAACATAATGCTTTCGTTCTCTCTTCCTTCATATAAATTGTGATACAATTCTTCGGTAATAAAGGGCATAAACGGATGCAAAAGTTTGAGCAAATCGTCCATTATTTTTTTGGTAAATTCAAAATCATAAAACGGAATTTTTTTGCCATAATCAGGCTTAATAATTTCCAAATACCAAGAGCAAAAATCGTCCCAAAACAGTTTATAAATCAAAGTTAAAGCCTCTGATAATCTGTACTTTGCAAACAAATCTTCTGTTTCCGTTTTTGCTTTTTGCAACACCGCCAAAAACCATTTTATCGCAGTGTCATTTTTAATGGAATCGTTCTCTGAGCAATCTTCAATCTCCCAACTTTGAATCAGTCTAAACGCATTCCAAATTTTATTGCAAAAATTACGTCCTTGTTCGCACAAAGATTCGTCAAAAGGCAAATCATTTCCTGCGGGCGAGGCGAGCAACATACCCATTCTTACGCCGTCAGCACCGTATTTTTCCATCAAAGCAATGGGGTCAGGCGAGTTGCCTAACGATTTACTCATTTTTCGCCCTAATTTATCGCGTACAATACCCGTAAAATAAACATTTTTGAATGGTTCTTTGCCTCTGTATTCTTCGCCTGCCATAATCATGCGTGCCACCCAAAAGAAGATAATTTCAGGCGCCGTAACAAGGTCATCTGTTGGATAATAATATTTAATATCCTCATTATCAGGCTGATTGATGCCATCAAAAACAGAAATTGGCCACAACCATGAAGAAAACCATGTGTCCAAGCAATCTTCATCTTGTCGCAATTTAAAATTAGCGTCCTTCAATTGAGGAAATTTAGCAATAATTTTTTCTCTTGCCTCTTCCTCATTTTGGGCAACTACAAAACCGTAATTTTTTGATAAATCTTTTGACATTTATATTTTTTATTTTAACGCTCTAACTTACTTATTTTCAATTAAATACATGAACTGTCAACAACAATTTGTCCCTCATGTAACATATTAACGCATTTTGTTAGAAAATATTGTTGCTTTTGCTAAAAAAAAATTTTTATTAGAGTGGGCTTTTTATTTTTAATTGAGGAATTTGTGTATTTTTGTATTTTATTATTTCATTAAAAAAGGAATCATTTTGAAATCAAAAGAAGAGATAAAACAGATTGCTAATCAATGTATTGAGCAAGAGGCAGGGGCTATCAATCATCTAAAAGAATTGTTGAATGATGATTTTGTAGCGGCGGTAGAGACTATTTTTTCCAACAAAGGAGGCAAAGTGGTTATTTGTGGGATTGGAAAAAGTGCCAATATAGCACAAAAAATTGTTGCTACTTTCAATTCTACCGGCACTACGGCAGTATTTATGCACGCTGCGGATGCTATTCACGGCGATTTGGGAATTATACAAAAGGAAGATATTATTATTTGTCTATCCAAAAGTGGAAATACCCCTGAAATCACGGTTTTGTTGCCTATGCTTAAAACGCTGGGAAACAAAGTGATAGCAATTGTTGGCAATAAAAATTCTTACCTTGCCAAGCAATCGGATTTTGTGTTGGATTGTACGGTCGAAAAAGAAGCCTGTCCTTACAATTTGGCGCCGACTGCGAGTTCTACTGCACAATTGGTTTTGGGAGATGCAATGGCAATGTGTTTGATGTCAATGCGGGGCTTTTCGGCGGACGATTTTGCACGCGTACACCCCGGCGGTGCGTTGGGAAAGAGATTGTATTTGCGAGTAGAAGATATTTGCAAAAATAATGAATGCCCCAAAGTGGAGCCTTTAACTGATTTAAACTCAATCATTTACGAAATTTCATCAAAACGATTGGGCGTTACGGCAGTGGTCGAAAATGGCAAAATTGCAGGCATTATCACGGACGGTGATTTGCGTAGAATGTTGGAAAAAACACCTAATTTGCAAAATATCAAAGCCAAAGATATTATGTCCCAAAATCCGAAAATTATTCAACAAAATGAATTGGCAGTAAAGGCTTTGGAAATAATGAGAAAATATAGCATTACAAGTATATTAGTCTCTGATAATGAGCAATATACAGGTGTAATCCATTTGCACGATTTATTAAAAGAAGGAATATTTTAAATATTTAAAAATAAAAAAAATAAATTTTATTCATAAATGACTGAAATACAGCAAGATATAAGAGAATTAGACAAGGAGCAATTGCAACAATTTTGCCTCCAACACGCGCAGCAGGCATATAGGGCAAAACAAATTTCTCAATGGCTGTGGAAAAAAAATGTCAGCCGATTCGATGAAATGAAAAATATACCGAAAGAACTGCAAAAAGATTTATCTAATTCATTTATTATCAATAAGTTAAAAATTTTAGAAGTGCAAACAAGCAAAGACAAATGTCAAAAATATTTATTGCAACTTTTTGACGGCAATTTGCTTGAAATGGTGTTAATTCCTGCTCAAAAGCGTGTAACAGTCTGTATATCATCACAATCCGGCTGTGCATTAGGCTGCTCTTTTTGTGCTACTGCAAAAATGGGATTGAGAAGAAATTTATCACATTATGAAATTTACGAGCAGGTATTTTTGGCGACCGAATTAGCCGTTGAGCATTACGGACATGGCATTTCCAATATTGTTTTGATGGGCATGGGCGAGCCGTTATGCAATTTTAATTCCATTGTGCGTGCCATTCGATTGCTGACAAAAGATGAAGGTTTAAATTTGTCGCCGGAGAGGATTACGCTTTCTACTGCCGGTTTGTGCGAAAATATTAAACGATTGGCAGACAGTAATTTAGGTATAAAATTAGCCATTTCATTGCACTCCGCCATTCAGTCCAAACGTGAAAAAATAATGCCCATTGCGGTCGCAAATCCATTGAGCGAACTTTCGGCTGCGTTATCTTATTTTCACTCCAAAACAAAACAAAGAATTATTGTAGAGTATTTGCTTTTGTCGCATTTTAACGACAGCCTTGAAGATGCAAAGGCTTTGGCGATTTTTTGTAAATCATTTCCCGTAAAAGTGAATATTATTCATTATAATCATGCCGAAAATTCTCCTTTTTCACCAAGTCAATTGCAAGATACTCAAATATTTATCGATTTTTTAACTTCTAAAAATATGTTGGTTATGGAACGCAACAGTCGCGGACAGGATATTGATGCGGCTTGCGGACAATTGGCAGGAAAAACAGGCATATATTAAGCATAAAATGCCACAAGTTAAAATCATATTTGTATCAACTTTCAACTATTTTGGGCAAATCATGCTTTTCTCCTACAATCTTAATTTTTCGGGCTTTAATTTTTAATTGAAGAAAAAGTGTATTTTTGTAAAAGTATATGCGTAATTTATATTTATTTCTTCTTAAAGCGGGCAATATATTTTTATTTATTTTGCTCATTGGGGTTTGTATAGTGATGCTTTATTGGAGTA
>JAISTU010000036.1 GCA_031272415.1 Bacteroidales bacterium
ATTCATCATCCAACATCCCACTCGGATCCACTCTATTCACTGGCGAGTTTGAACAAAACGCATACGGACTCATATAAGGTCTTGCCTCAAACATCACATCCCTACTTATAAACACCGGCGGACTCTGATACCTCGCCTCAAAATAATACATCCCATTTTCTTCGTCCAATTCTTTTGCATTAAACTTAAAATCAGGCACTTGTCCGCTGCTCCAATCGATGTTATATTCATTCACAACTTCCCCAAAAGGTGCATATTCAACTTGCTGTACAGCCTCACCCGTCCCATCTGTTACTAACTGCGTGCTACTCAAGTGATTACCGGTGTAATAATGCTTTGTGTATTCTTCTATTCCATATTTCATTTTATCAATATTTTTTTTCTTTTATTAACGTCAAATCTCTGATATTATTGTGTGTTATTCATTTTTTAGAACGTTTTTCTCCCAAAATGCAAAAAAAATCTACACTCTTCACTCTACACTCTACACTCTACACTCTGTACTTTCCATTCTCAACCAAAAAGGGGAACATTGCTGCTCCCCGAATTTATGAAAATATTTTCAAGAACTTATTTTATATTCATTGTACGCACCAACTTCTGACCTTCAAATTCCATGGAATAGAAATAAATGCCGGCAGAAAGTTCGTTGAGGTCAATAGAGATGTTGTTTTTGCCTTCTATTGCCTCAATTGTTTGATTATAAATCGTTTGTCCTGTTACAGTATAGATTTTGAAAATGGCTTTTCCGTTGTAAGGAACTGCAAATTCAATTTTTGTGGATTTGTAAGCAGGATTGGGGATATTTTGATTGAGTGAAAACATTGATAGTGAGTGAGTTATGATGTCTGTTGTATCTTTTTTTGCTGTTGTACGATTAACAGTCAAAGTGTCATTAAAAGTATATCTATCTTTGCTTTGTAAATATACAATAATTGCATAATCAGGCTCATCGGGGACAGTGTAAGGCAGTGCAAATTCAGCATCAAAATAATCATTGGCATCAATTCTATCTTTGTCTATGATTTGATAGTAAATTTGTGTATTATTGGCAATTATTTGTGCATAAATGCGAACACTGTCAATATCTGTGTTGCCTTCGTTGGTGATTTTTGCTTTTATAAAGTGTTCATTACCAACAGTATCCACACCTGTGGCAGGATTGATAAGTGTTGTTACCGACAAATCGGTTAAATCCACACACTCTACCAAAGTGGAACTATCGCCGAACAATTGCGGACAATCCAACATATACAAATGAACCAAAACAACATAAGACTCTTCCGCAGGCACAGTGTATTCGCTGTCAAAAATTACATAAATACTGCTATCGGGCAAAAGAGGCTCGGTAACGGTATCTGTAACCGTTTCCAAAAGCCCTGAATTGTTGTGAATTTCGGTAATAACGACAAAATTATTTGCCTCAATATTACCGTCATTGAGGATGGTAACTTCTTGTTGAATTTTCATTCCTTTTGATAGACAAGTTGTTGAATTAGAAGGATTTGTATTTGCAATGGCTGTGATATGCAAATGTGGATTGACCACAAAATTGTATAACAAAGTATCATTTGCCCTATTGTCGTCAAAAACAGAAGTAAAATAGGCTTTTAGAGTGTAATTTGCGGGGACAAAATGGCAATTTGGCGACAAAGTGATAGTGTCCATGGCAAAACTGCCCAAAGAGCCGCCGTTTCGGGTAGCGGAAAAAGTTTGACCTGTTTGTAAAATTTCCAAATTGATATTGATGGGAGAATTATTGTAATCCAATATCGGGTCTGTAAGATTTTTTAAGACCACTTTCAGTTCTTTGTTTTGCATATCACAAGCCGACAAATCAGGCACAATAATTTCAGAAATTTCAATATCTTGTTTGGCGGTTATACGAATACGGTCAATATATTGCCACGTTTGTCCGGAGCGGTCTTTTTCCATTGCCTCAAAAACAATAAATACACATTGATTAACAGCAAAAGCGGGTAATTCGGCATTGTATTGTCGCCAACCGACATAATAGGGGTCATATTTGTTCAATGAATACAAAGTGGTGTAAGTGGCACCGCCGTCAATTGTGATACGAACATCGGTATAGTCTAAACATGGGACGGTGTCATAATAATACCAAAAAGAAAGTGTAGGTTTTACGGTTTGTGATAAATCTAACTGTCTGGTATACAGTCTACTCATTGAGCCTGCACTGCCGCCGAATGCCAACATCCCATCTCCAAATTGTGGTCTGATAAGGCTATCTTTTCCTGTTCCATTGGGGATGATATGCCATTGATTAACACCGACTTCGGCTATTGATTTGAAAACCATGCTCATTTCTCCATTGCTAAACATTTCATCAATGGGCAATCCAAAACGACCTGAAATATAAGAAGAGAAAAGAGTATCATCTAAAACAAGCGAATCGGCAGGCGATGAGAGATATGATTTGATTTCATAAACCCCTGCGGTCATGATTGGAAATTGGTCTGTCATATTGATAATCATGCTTTTACCGGATGCCAAAACACCCATATTGACAATTGTATCAATTTGATAGATAACAGGACTTAAAATGTTCAAATACAAGTGAATATTGTCTTGTGAAAAATCAAACGGAATATCCCCCATATTGGTAATTTCCAATCCTAATGAAATATAATCAGGCAAACAAGTTGTTTGGGGCATATTAAGACCCTCTACACTTGTGATACTGAGATTGTTACCTCTGTATTTTTTTGACATTGAACTGAATTTTACATACGTGGAATCTACCAAAGTGATATTATTGCCGACCGTATCTTGCACATTTAAAGTAAAAATAACTTTGCTTGAATAATATTTTGCGGCAACGTATGCAGACCATACACCATTGTTTAATTGCATGGGCAAAGTATCAAATAGCACCATCTCCCCGATTTTGGATTGAACACAAAGATTAGGAATTGTGCCATTAATTGCTCCCGTACCTTCCAAAATACGTGCATATACGGTAAAATCCAATTGATGAACGGTGTCTGTTATGGTAGGTTGTTCAAACCACGCTAATGGCTTGACAATCAATTCAATAGAAACAGTATCATTCCATTTTATATTTTCTTGCAGACCATTAACAGTATCAATCCAAATAGAAAGCAGATAGGCAGAGTCGCCACCGACAATATAAGTTCCCAAAGGCAGGATTTGCGACTCCATTGAAGTCAATGCAGAAGGAGCAATCCAGCGCAAAGAGCCTTGTTTGACACCATTAAGTCCCCATGAAAATGTTGCAGAATCTATATTTTGAAGCCCCGTATTGAGTATCGTTGGGGCGATTGCAACATATTGACCGCTGACAACATTATTATCAAAGTTTTCAATACCTACTATTGACAAATCGGCTGCTGACGGCAAAAATGTATATGCCCCCATAATTGTCTGTTGTGAACGCGGGTAATTTGTAATATCTTTATTTACATGTATATCTGAGGGACAAAATAAACCTGCGTATGAATTAAGTTTGAGAGAAGTTGTAACAGCCTCAAAATCAGCATTTATTCGTACAGAATGTTTATCTGAAATCAGCAATTGTTTCCACAAAATTATGTCGGAAATGCCGCCGCCTATAAATCCAACATGTTCGGGGGCATAGAGATTGTTGTAATCAATATTTCTGTTTTTGATTTCGGCAGTTCCGGCAAAATACAACGGATAGGCATAAGGAGAAGTCATGACAATGTTGTTGTTTTTTACTTCCACGTAGGTAGATTGGTCATCCAAATAAATGCCTCTCGAAGCACCGCCGCCGGTTATATACAATGAATTATGCAATATTCTGATATTGGAATGTTTGCTTGAAATGGCTGCATACATACCTATCGGAGAGAGCATGATTTCATTATTGACTATCAATCCTGTATCAACAGTATTGTAACGGTTAAAATAACTGATTTCAATGGCGGAGGCTGCTACTATATCCGCTTTTTGCATGATTTTATTACCGTAAATATTTCCGTTGCAAAAGGAGAGAGAAATACCTGTCCAAGTGCTTGCCACATTGTCAAAACGACTTCTGATAGTATTGTGTTTGAGGCTGTTAAAATCCGCATTGGAAATATTTAAACCGGCTGCTGCTTGCTTTTGAATTATATTGCTGTCAATGATAATATTTTGTCCATAAACAGTAGACAATCCTGCTGCAATATCAATACCATAAAAGCCTCCTTCCAAAAGATTGTTGGCAATAATCAAACTATCTACAATTCCTGTATAGGTTGGTTTTGAGATGAGCGTTGTGGCTCTTTCTTCGCTGATAGCAATCGTATCCGCTAAAAATTTATTGTGTAGGATGTTGATATTTCGGCAATCATCTCTAAATAGAACAACAGGCTGTACTTCTTGCGTGATGATGGTCAAATTTTCTATTGTAATATGCGAATTATTACCTAAAATAAATGCAGGTTTTCCGATTACATACAATTTGCAATCATCTGCATTTCCTGTGCGAGAGGCAATGGTAAGATGATAATTTTCCAATTCTTGTGCAATAGAAGATAAATCAAAGCAAGTAGGCAAACTATCTGTATTGTCAAACTCAAGCCTTATATCTCCTGTGATGCCGCAATGCGAGGCTATGAATATAAAATCTTCTGCGTCAGAGAAATTACCTGTATCTCCGATAAGATAAGTACCGCTCAAAGTCTCCAAACAGCCCCATATTTCCAAATTTGCGGTATCGCTTGCCGCCAAAGAGTCCGTACCTCCATTGACTGTCTCCAGCCAAACGGTTAAATTGTTGTTGCCAATGAGCGGTGTCAATTGTGGGAGCGAAACATGTATTGTGTCTTTGAAAGCCAAAACAAGCGATTGCAAAGAGACAAGCGATTGCAATACATTGTCATATTTACTGTTGATAGTGAGTGAATAAATGGTGTCCGTTCCCAAATTTTGCACTATCAATTTGGGAATAATGGGAGTACCTGCATAAACAAAATCTTCTACTATAATGCTCATTGCGGCGGCGTCTAATAGTTTGCGTAATCCATAAGATCCGATTTGAGTTACGCCATGACGCGGTACATTTTCAATATCCGATTCTATTTGGGAAATGGTTGGACATTCAAAAATACTGCTATCGGCAATTTTCAAATCGCTTGTACCCCCGTTGATAAATGAGGGCATAGTTGAAACAGAATAATGGTCGGAAGGAACTGCAATCCTCCAATCTATAAAATTTGTTTTTGCATTGGTAACATAACCTATACATTTTGCATTATACAAATTGTTATAGTCTGATTGACAAGATGTTGCATAAGTTGCCGAAGAAAAATAAAGCGGATGTGCAGAGTCGGCAGCACAAATAACCTGATTGAATTTGACATCACTTACTCCCGCCGAAGCAACATAAATACCTTTGGAGACACCACTGCCTGTTACATAAATAGAATTATAAAACACTTGTGCTTGTGAAGATGTTCCCAAATAAATGCCTGATGTTGTTGTATTTACGCCAATAATGATTTCATTATTATCAATAATTGTAGGTTGTGTGGCTTGATAATAACTCAAATAAACAGAATACATTCCATAAGGACCTGTTATGTTGGCTGATCGGGTACGGATATGATTTTTACTGATTTGACCGCCATTGGAATAATACAAATATAGACCTCTCCATGCTGTTGTTGTGTTGCTTGTGCGGCTAAGCATGGTGTTAGAAGATATGCTTTCAAAATTGATATAATACAAAAATACAGAACAATAGTATTGATTTGTAAATGTATTGCTATCAATCCTAATGCGGGACGAAAACGGCTTTGCATTTGAATTACCGCCATAAAAATAAATACCTGCATAACCGCCATTGATTTCATTATTAACAAAGGATATGTTGTCACAAAGGATGGCACTTGAGGCACGATGTACGGGCGAGTTTGCAGCAGCAGTACCCTCATTATCACACCATAAGCGACAATGACGGATGATTATATCCGAACAAGCCGTCAAAGGGTCAAATCTAATGGCAGCCTCATTGTTGGTGTCGTTGGCATGTATGGTAATATTTTCAATCATAATATGCGATGCATTGGAAAAGAAGACGGTTGCTTTGTCTTTGGTTTTTAAAATTACATTGGTGTTTATACCTGTTAATGAATTGATAATCAGCATATTAGTATCTGTAAAATTCAAATCTACCAAATTTAATGTAGGATTAAGATAAGTGCCTGATTCTAACGACAATGTAACATTTCCTTTTGTGCCGCAGCGTCTTATCAATTCCACTGCTGTTTCCATATCTGCAATATTTCCTGTTGTACCGATAATATAAGTACCACTTAAAGCACTATCGCAAGCATATAATTCCATTTTGATAGTATCTGTCAGCGGACGCGGGTCTGACATTCCATTGGGATTGGAGGTATAAAGTTTGATTTCTTGCAGTCCCGCCAACATAGTGAAAGTTCCTACTGTAATGGTATCGCTTATACTTTGCGGTGCAATTGCTCCACTCCAATGATAAGAATAATTTGTATTGTTGTAAGTATAATGTATATCCAAATCGTTGAGCATACTTGTACCTGTATTTTGAATTTTTACTTTTACGTTCACCAAAGTACCTGTTGGATTATTGGAAATCATACCTACAAAAGAATGTGGCATGGCATCTATTGCGTGTGTAATATGTTGATATGCACCCATGTTCGGCTGTGGGGCACGACTATAGCCATTTATATCATGTGTTGAAAGCAAATTTAACGGACAGCCAACCCCTAATGTATCTGAAAGTTCAAGGTTAATATTAACATCAAAAAATTGCGGAGACCTTGCCACCGAATGCAAATCATTAGCAGCAATTTTCCAAGCACTTATAGTCGAAATGGCAGTCCCAACATAGCCTACACTTTGAGGTGCATAAAGGTTGTTATAGTCAATATCCATTTGTGCCACATTGCTTGCAGTAGAAATATAAATCGGATATGCAGTGACAGTATCGGCTGATAAAGCAATGTAATTATTACAAATTTGAGCATAATAGCCTGCCGCCATGCCTGTCAAATAAATTCCTTTTGGGGCTGCTCCCGAACTGCCCATATAAATAGAATTATGCAAAAGACGTACCACACTGTAACCAATATACATTCCATAATTCGACCCTCCTGTGGCATCAGATATAATTTCATTATTGGCAATCACAGCCGTATCAATACTCAAATAATGATTGTGATAATACAAATACATGCCATAAAAAGTGGCTAAACTGACCCCTAATCGAATGCGATTGTTGCAAATATCTCCATTGCAATCATAACAACGGATGCCGTACCATGTTGTACCTACCATACCTTCATAACGACTTTTGAGCGTATTGTAAGAACAACTTATTAAATCGCTGTAATAGAGATAAATACTGTAATAATAAGCATTGGTAACGATATTGCTGTCAATGCGAATATGGTTTGCATAAGCGGCTGTTCCTGTGCCAAAATATGCATAAATTCCTGCATAACCGCCATCAATTATATTGTTGATAATCAATATACTATCGCATACTCCGCTTGCACTTGCTTTGTATATTAACGACCCTGTGGTGGCAGTTGTGGCTGTATAATTGCCTAATATTTTACAATCTCTAATCACAATATTTGTGCAAGATTCAATAAAATGTATAGCGGATGAGCCTTCGGTAGCATCAATGGTAATATTATCAATGGTAATATTGTTACTATTGCCCAGCCTAAAACCGACATCGGTGATTTTTAAAATAACATCTTCCGCATGGGCAGTGGAGGAGGTAAATCTAACTTTATATCCTGCCGTTATCAGGCTGCTGTTGGATAAATCTATATCTTCGGTGTAAGTGCCCGGCATTATAACAACATCAATATCTCCGTTAATGCCGCACAACATTGCACGATTGACAAGAGCGGTTATGGTAGTAAATTGTTGTCCTGCTCCAACAGTATAAGTCCCCGACAAAGCAGCAACACATACATAACCCTCATTTTGCAATGTATCATTGCTATTGTCAAGGTCAGTAAGATTATCAAGGCTATCAATCCAAACTTTGACGGTTATATTTCCATAAACATAAGTAAGCGTCCCCAATGTGATAGTTGTTTGAAACCCATAAGGCAATGTATCTGCATAATATACAGAGTTTTGTAAAACGCCATTGATACTCCATGAAAAAGTAACACCTGTCAATTCGGCAGCCCCTAAATTGAGCAAATCAAATCTCAATGTATCTGTTTGTCCGTTGATATTTCCTTGTTGAAGCGGTGTCAAATTGCTTATTTTGGCATCCACAGGCAAAGAATATACACCATGATAACAGCCCATAGATGAAATGACTCCCATTCGCATTCCACCCGAAAAATCAATATCTGTATTGGGATATATCGGACAATCCATGCCCGTATAATCCGTCAATCGCAAATTAGCATGACCCGTATTTACATAATTGGGCAAAATATTTACCGAATTAACATCCGTTGTAAGCACTGCCGACCACGCAGACAAAGTAGTTTTTGCATTGCCTACATAACCTATATTGTTAGGAGCATAATAATTGTTATAATCGAAATTCATGCCTGACAAAAAAGCAACAGTAGATGCCGATAAATAGATAGGATAAGAGGAGGCTGTGGTGGTATGCAAAAGATTATTTTTCATTTCTAAAAGAGTAGCCGTACTGTTGGCTACGGTTACGGCACGATTGGCACCGGTGCCTTTCCCTATCATCGAATTGTGGATAATTTTAGCATGTGTTCCTGCGGCTACATAAAGACAACTTGCTGTACTTGAAGAAAGTATAACCATTTCATTATCATGTATAAAAGCCCAATCATTGGAGTTGGCATAATCTTCATTTAAATGTATCAGATACATTGCATATTCTGTGGCTGCGATATGTCTTGTTCTGATGTGATTATATGCCACCGTTTTGGCATTGCTATATTCCAAACGCAAACCATACCAAGTTGTTACAGGATTGGCATTGCGAGAATAAATAACATTGCGACAAATACTATTGACGTCGCAAGAATAGAAATAAACACCATAAGAATATTGATTACGAACATCATTGCTGTCAAAAACAATATTGGTAGAAAGAGGTAAAGTACTTGTCCCGTCAAACCAAACACCATAAATACCTCCAAAAATGTAATTCTTAATAAAGAAAATACTATCTACAACTACATTGTCTGCTTTATATACAGGAAATTGCTTTGCGGTTGTAGATGACCCTGTAATACTTTGCACCATTTGGCATCTTCTGATGGTGATATTGGTACAAACAGATACAAATTGAATGCCGTAACCACTTGTGCTGTCGAAAGTTATACCTTCAATGTGTGCATTACTTACGTTCCCCAAAATAAGTGCGGTTGCAGTAGTGTCCGCTCCGGCTTTGATAGTGCCTCTGACTCTGGCAGTATCGTTTAAACTATTGGAGCGAATGGTTAATCTGTAACCGTTCATTGCCTTGTCAAAATCTCTTAAATCTATGGTTTCATGAATCGTATCGGTGAGCAAAATATAAGTAATATCACCGGCAGCCGTACAGTTAAACAGTCGCTCACGTGCTTGTGCAAAAGAAGTATATTGCCCCGCAGCACCAACAGTATATGCCCCTGCTATGCCTCCGTTACATACATAAGATTTTGCCACTGCCGTATCATCCGAAATAACATCATCTATCAAGCCCCCTAAAGAAGAAAAATAGGCTTTTACCTCATTTTCTCCTTCCGTACTGTAATTGATAACTCCCAACGGTATAGTAACCGAACCTTCCAATGGCAAATTACCTGTATAAAAATAAGGTGTTCCATTGACACCATTATATTCCCAATCAATTGTTGCACCGGTGATTGTGGTATACCCCGAATTGATAAATGTGGCAAAAACAGTATCCGAAAGTCCATATACATTGCCACCTCTTAATCCACTGACATTCAACATGATAGCATTGATATTAGATGCCGTAAGACCATGATAACAGCCCCACGCAGTATTCAATCCAAAACGAGAACCGCCCAAAATATCATGACTTACTTTTGGATGTAAAGTGGTTTTCAAATTATCATAATTAGCAAGTGTCAAATTGATGCTTGGGTCATTGAAAGGCGGGTCAATTTTTACCGAATGTATATCTGTTGGTTGAGCCGCAGTCCATGCTGCAAGCGTTGTTTTGGCTGCACTTGCACAATAACCTATATTGGTCGGCGCCCAATAATTATTATTATCTATATCTAACCACCTGATATTATTGGTCGTGCTTGTTGTGGCTATGTAAATCGGATATGCCGCACTGCCCCGCAAAACAATGTTGTTCCCCTTAATTTCCATTTTGTGTGTATAATTTCCCAAATAAATACCTCTCACTGCCGCCGTATTGTCGCTGTAAATAGAATTATGCAATACTTTGCAATATCCTTGACTTGGAAAATAAATACCACTGCAAGTTGTGCCTGTCCCTGTTGTGTGGAAAATGATTTCATTGTTCATAATCAATGAAGTATCTGTGGTCAAACTATCGCTGTAATTACCACAATATAAACCATAACATGTTGTTACTTTATCCGAAATTTTATGTATTCTGTTGCCGTCTATGACCGAAGAATGACAATAATTCAAATAAAATCCATACCAAGATGTATTGGCACTTGTCCCCGGACGGCATGTAAGCGTATTATGTGAAATGCTCCGCAATGTTGTATAATAAAAATATACTGCATAATAGTACGCATTTTGTACAATATTACTGTCAAAAACTATATTTGTACCCCTGTTGGCAGCAACTCCGCCATAAAAATAAACATTATAATAACCGCCATCAAAAAGATTTCCTATAAAAAAGATGCTATCACAAGGGTCATCCGAAGTGGCTTTATATATTCCTGCGGCTGCGGTAGTTGTTGCGGTAGGGTCTGCCAAAATACGACAATGCTTAAAGGTAATATTATTACACGCATCTAAAAATAAAATTGTTTTAGCAGGAGACGCAGAGCCATCAAAAGTAATCGCCTCAAAAACAATATTGCGATTGTTTTGCAAAATCACCGTGTTAGCAGACGCGTTTGTAGGCAAAATCACTACATCTTCTGCATTCCCGCTTTGAGAACGTATTGTCAATGTATTGTATCCCATATCAAAAGACAATTTAGATAAATCCAAACTGCCAACATAAGAGCCACTATCAATAGCAAATGTTACATTTCCTCCTATTCCGCAGATATTCAATTGATTAAGTGCCGTAACAAGGTCAGGATAATCATCCCCCACATCGCTCCCTATGCTGTAAATTCCACTAAAAGGACTGCTGCATATATCTTCCCCCACTTGTGCCGTATCATCAGAAGTGAAATTATCTGCCGTATTTTGTAACCATGCTTTAATCTGATAATGCCCTCCCGTATAAGTCAATGTCCCCAAAAATATTTTTACACTTTGACCGATTGCCAAATTACCACTCCAACTAATACCTGATGCTGCCATATCAACTCCATTTAAAGTCCATTTCATGGAAACAGATGTCAGCGGTGTAAGTCCTGCATTGAGCAATACAGCCCAAATGGAGTCCGTTTCTCCTAAAATATTGCCTCCACGTGCCCCTTCTATACTGCCCAAAAATGCGTTGTAATTCAATGTAGGCAAACCATGATAACAGCCCAACGTTGTAGAATCCCCAATGCGAAAAGTCTGCTCTATATCTTGCGTTACATCCATCATAAATGGACACTTAAATGCCGAATAATCAGACAGTTCCAAATTGATTGTAGAATCTATGTATGATTGTTTGATAGATACGGAATGAACATCCGTTAGCACTTGCGACTGCCATGCGGCAATTGAAGTAACCGCACCGCCAATATAACCGACATTGGTAGTACCGTACATGTTATTGTAATCAATATCACAATCTATCATATTGGTAATATTGGCAAGATAAATCGGATAACCGCCCGTGGATTCAACCGAAATATTATTGTTTTTCACTGTAAATCTATTCACTGCAAGGTCTGTAAATTGAAATCCTTTGCTCGCTCCCGTGCCACGAATATGTATGCTGTTATGTAAAAAATTAGCCCTTACATAAGTGCCATAAATGCCTGAATTTGTTGTCTTTAAAGATATTTCATTATTGATAACAAAACCTTTTCTTTGGGTTAAATAATAATTAAAATAAGCACAATAAATACCGTATGCAGTATTGATTTTATCACTGCGCTGCCATACACGATTGCCAATAATATCTCCATTACAAGCATAAAAACGATAGCCCGTCCATGCTGTTGAAGTTGTATCGGGCGAGTCTTGCGTTTTGCTCAACAAAGTATTATATTTATGGCTCTTAAAATCAGTGTAATAATAATACGTCCCATAATAGTACTGATTTTGTATCAAATTGCTGTCAATGATAATATTTTTGCCGTATGCAGACGAACTTGTACCTCCGTAAAAATAAATTCCACTGTAACCGCCATCTACTAAATTATTGGTAAACACAACACTGTCGGCAATACTTGTTGAAGAAGGTTTATAAATTGCACATGCAGTTGCGGCTGCTTTGGCGGTCGGGTCTGCCAACATAGCACAGCGATTGAAAACAATTTTTGAACATGCCCCACGAAATACAACCGCATGATGTCCGCTCAATGTCGCATCAAATGTAATATCCTCTACTATCAAACGGCTTGTGCCACTGATATTTACAATATTTTCTACATTTAATGGTCTGATAATCACATCATTTCTGTTATGTGTTGAGGAATAAATTCTCAATGTATGATTACCCATTGACAAGTCAAGGTCTGTGAAATCCCATTGCTCATTATAGGTACCCGGCAACAAAACAAGTGAAATATCGCCTGCCGCCGGTCCGCATGAGCGAAATATGGTCAACGCTTGCTTAACAGAGGCAAAATAACCTCCATTGCCTACCGTAAAAGTGCCACTCGAAGGCGAACCGCAACCATAAGCAATAAAAATCAATGTATCATCAAAAGTTACAATATCTGTCCCTCCGTTAGGACTTTCTATCCACACCATAACCGTATCAAAAGCATTGTAACTCGGCGTATATGTCCCCAATGAAAGTTGTATATCGTAATCCCACGGCAAATTGCCACTCCAAGGTATAGGTGTCTGTTCGATAGAGTTAATTTTCCACCGAATATTGAGACTTGTCAAATCATTATCACCTGTATTTCGCAATGTAACCGATACCGGCTGACTTACTCCGCTGGGAATTTGTCCGCTGCTTGTTGGCGAATCCATTGAAATCAAAGCCGCTGAATTAGAGTCCGTTGCTGCCATATATCCCAATCGTAACCGTATCAATGGAGAAGCGGTGGTAGTGGTCGCAGTGGTAGAACTTGTACTATAATGATAAACCGTTCTACTGTCGGTCGCAGTATGTGCAGCCCAATAGATATAATTAGTTGTGCCATAACTAATTCCTGAATTATCTTCAAAATAAAGCATCAAATTAGACCCCGGATGCAAGGCAAAAGGAGTACTCAAAATGATTTCATTCCAATGCAATTGTGTGGTAAAACTGCCGTCATAAATCAATGTAGCACCTGCCATATTGGGGTCTTCATAAGTCGCCGTAACAGCCGTTTCCATTGTCTCCCGCATCCAAATTTTTAAAGAAGAACGGTAATAATTGAAATTATAAGTGCGATTGTACCAAGCCAATGACATTATATTAACTGCTTGATTAGTAGGCACATTGCCCACTAATTCCTCATACCTGTATACCGAGCGTGTCCAACTGCTCGGCGTGGATGCATGAAAAATAATGGCTAAATTGTTGGTGCTGGAGCCTATAGTGTCATCAGGAAAATTGTATATCGCCTCGCCATTAAATTGCGTTGCAGCACCTTTTTGAATACTGTATCCTGCCATTGCCAAATTATCATTTCCCAATGTATCATAAGCCGTAATGGAATAAGTAACTTCTGACCCCAAATACAGTTTGGGTAAAGTATCCACCCAAAGCGAATCACCTGAATAAGAAACCAATAAATTAGAGTCTGTAATTACCTGATTGTTAAACGTATAACTATATTTCAACCAAGGCTGTATCAGCGGAGCCGTGGTGGTCGTTTTGACCTTCGCTTTGACCACAAAAGGACCTGTGGTAGTTACCTTATCCATGGGATAATATGGCAAAAATTGAACAATCGGCGGATTGATAGGCTGGTCTGAATAAATAACCTCTATATCATCCAACAGCCAACCGTAAGAAATTTGTGTCCCAACATTTGCACCACGCTTTATCACAAATCTAAACTGTACCGCAGATTCATAACCGACATCATAACCGACATCAAAAAACTCATTTTTCCACCACGCCTGTGAGGGCAATGCAAGGCTGTCTTCTGCTTTCCATTCATTATAAGAGGCTGCACTAAAAGCCTGCTCCTCCCTGTAATTCAATCCATTACCCTTGTACGAAAGCACAGGAATGGGCTGCCATTGTTGCCCCGGAATTTTGTACTCTATTCTCACCGTGTCCAATGGTGAAACTTTACAAATCTGCTTAAACCTCAACACTACATTCGTTACCAGCGTAAAATCAAACACCTGCGACTCTAAAATCAGCGTTGTCCCTTGCATATTCGGCACCATCGCCCAATAAGAACAGGGAGAAGATACAAAATATTCATTACTTTTTTGCCATGCCGTACTCGGCGAAGAACTGTAAGTTACATTGACATCGTCAAAATTTTCAACAGTCGTAACTCTTTGTCCTACAATCATTTGTGTTATCAAACACAATCCTGCTATTGCAATATACCTTTTCATAAAACGAACTTTTTTAAATAATTTTTTAATAATTCTAATTAAACTAACTCGAAAAAAATGTCAAAAACATTTCATTTCAATCGTTTTGCAAAAATACTAAAAAACTACTTACATATCTGCAAAATAGCGGGACAAAAACGGGACAAAAACGGGACATTTTCGGGACACATTGCCATAAAAGCCAAGAAATTCAACAGGTTTATTCAATTAGAAAATATAGGTGCAACGACATGCCTTATCCCAAAAGGGAGAAAAGGGAATATGGGATAATTTTCAGGCTGTAGAGTCGTTTGTTAATTTAAGTAGTAATATTGCATACGTCCCTTATAGTGGATATTTGCGATTGAATGAATTGGAAATAGTGGTGGAGTAAAGTTATTCATTGATACAAATTGAGATTAGTATGCCTACAAATAGAGGCAGAAAAAGACAATATAATATGAGTTTTACCCATTTTCGTTTTTCAAAAAAATATTTTAGAGGAAGAATGGGAAAACGGAATATCTTTAGCAATATTTTTCTTACTTTTATCGGCAGAAGCATAAAAGGCATAAATATAATTGCTAATACAAATCCAATTGCATAATAAATGATATATAATATCATAATCATAGATAGTACTTCTAATATAATCATATTACAAAGATTGCAAAAAAATCAATACAAAAAAAATGGCAAAAAATTATTTATGTTTGTGTATATGTATATTTTTTATATACATATTTATTGTAAATTCGCTCTCTTTTTGTTCTTTTTTTGGTTTTTTCTTTTTTTTTCTTTTAACCAAATGCAAAGATACACTTTTCTTTGATTAAAAATTAAGAGACCTTAAAACAAGTAATTTTTCAATTTTCAATTCTCAATTAAAAAATTGTGTATATTTGCATTTTTAATATTAAATATTTCATTAACAATGTTTTAAGTATATATACAATGATAAAGCGTACAATCTATTTTGGCAATCCGGCTTACTTGTCCTTGAAAAATGAGCAATTATTGGTGAAATTACCGGAAATTGAGAGAAATAATACTTTGCCGGAAAATTTTAAACAAAACTGTATTCATAGTATTCCTATCGAAGATATAGGTGTGTTAGTGCTTGATAATAAGCAAATTACACTCACGCAAGGCTTGCTCGAAAAATTATTGAGTAACAATTGTGCAGTGATTACTTGCGACAGCAACCGTTTGCCCACCGGATTGTTGCTACCTTTATCCGGCAATACATTACAGTCGGAACGATTTGATAATCAAATAAATGCGTCTTTACCGCTCAAAAAACAACTTTGGCAGCAGACTGTTGCAGCAAAAATCGACAATCAAGCATACGTTTTGCGCACGCAGCGACAATGCGAAACAGGGAATATGCTCAAATGGAGCCGGCAAGTCCGCAGTGGAGACCCCGACAATTTGGAAGCCAGAGCAGCAGCCTATTATTGGGCAAATATGTTTCCACAAATTGCTGATTTTGTGAGAGATAGAGATGGTGTTGCTCCTAATAATTTGCTCAATTACGGCTATGCTATTTTGCGGGCAATTGTTGCCAGAGCATTGGTAGCAACAGGACTTTTGCCAACATCGGGTATACATCATCACAATCGATACAATGCTTATTGCCTCGCTGATGATATTATGGAACCTTATCGCCCGTTTGTGGATAAAATTGTTTGTGAAATTGTTGATAATGAAATAATTAGCGATTTTACGACAGAAAAAATGGAATTAACAAAAGAGACAAAGGCAAAATTGTTGCAAATTCCTGTTATTGATGTGATTATCAATGAGAAACGAAGTCCTTTAATGGTGGCAGTCTCATCTACAACGGCTTCATTAAATAGATGTTATGCAGGTGAGGCAAGGAAAATCAATTATCCTTGTTTTGAGAAAAGTTGAGCGTTTTTTTAGTTGCATATAATTGATGTAAGTATATGAGAATCAGTGAGTATCGTGTTATGTGGGTTTTAGTATTTTTTGATTTGCCAACAGAGACAAAAAAAGAGCGAAAAGTGTATGCGGATTTCCGTAAGAGGCTACTCAAAGACGGTTTTTCAATGTTTCAGTTTTCGATATATGTTCGGCATTGTCCGAGTGCAGAGAATATGGACGTGCATGTCGGGCGGGTGAAACGGATTTTGCCGGAAAAAGGACATATCGGCATTTTGTGCATTACCGATAAGCAGTTTGGGAGTATGGAACTTTTTTACGGCAAAAAAGAACAACCTCCTGCCAAAATTACGCAACAATTGGAGTTGTTTTGAGTGGCTTTTGTGGGGGGGAAAGAGTTTTTTTTCGGAATTAGGAAAAAAAGGTTATCTTTGCATTTTACTAAAAAACGAAAATAAGAGATAAAAAATGTTTGTTTTTGGATTGAATATAATGCAAGGAACTAATGGGCAGAAAATGTTAAGTCCCACGGAGTACGCGGGACTTAAGGATGCAAATCCTTCGGCTTATAGCCTTGTTGTGAATTGCAAATACAAAGATACACAAAAAAATGGGATAAATTAAAAGTTTAAGAAAATAAAATAAAATAAAAAAAAAAGTTAAGTTTTATGGCAAAAATTTTAGGATTAGACCTCGGAACAAACTCTATCGGCTGGGCGATTAGAGAGACGGAAAATGAACAAAATCAGATTATTGACGACGGCGTCCTGATTTTTGAAAAAGGCGTTGGCGATGGCAAGTCGGGCGAATTTTCGTTAGCAGCAGAGCGAAGGAAAAATCGCGGCAAACGCCGTTTGTACAATGCAAAACGTTACCGCAAGTGGGAACTTCTGAAAGTTTTGATTGAAAACGGAATGTGTCCGCTTTCAATGGATGAACTTCGTTTGTGGAGTGTTGGAAACTGGCAACAGGGAATCGACGGGAAGTGGAAAAACAAAGGCAGAATTTATCCCGTCAATAATGCTGATTTCCAGAATTGGCTTGCTTTTGACCCTGCAATTTTTGGCAGCAAAGGAACGTCTGAAAACGGGAAGCCAATTCGCAAAAACCCTTATGATTTGCGATGCGAATTGATTGATGATGAGATTGCGGGTCAAGCCCCGATAAATCGGGATAAACTCCGCAATGACGTTAATAAAATGCTGAAAATTGGTCGTGCATTGTATCATTTAGTACAGAGGCGCGGCTTTAAGTCAAGCAGAAAGAGCGGGCAATCGACTTATGCAAAGAATGAAGATATAGAAAAACTGAAAACCGAAAACGCAGATTTTCAAATTGCTCTGTTAGCGAAAGAAAAATTGGACAAAGGCGAGCGTTTTCGTGCAAGCGGAGTTATTCAGCGACAGTATTTTGAAGATGAATTTTACGCGATATGCAAGAAACAGGGTCTGACCGAAGAATTAACGGCAAAATTACACAAGGCAATTTATTTTGTGCGCCCGTTACGCTCTCAAAAGGGATTGGTCGGCAACTGCACCTTGGAAAAAGGCAAGCCGCGTATTCCGATAAGCCATCCGAAATTTGAGGAATTTCG
>JAISTU010000041.1 GCA_031272415.1 Bacteroidales bacterium
ATATAAAGATAGTTTATATATCATCAACGCACCCCTAAAACAACTCGTTGAAACACCTTCTAATAAAGATAGCATTGCGAGATTGAAAAAAGAAATCAGCCGACAACAGTCAGCATTTATAGATAGACATCCTGCTTGGATGCTGGGAGCCATGTTTGGTAGCCCTGTGGCTATATCCGGTCTTCCTACTGAAATTGAAATCAGTAAATCTACTGTTAAGACTTTCAATGCAAAAGGCAAAGTGCAAAGGAGATTTCATTATACCTATCAAAAAGTCAATGACAATCTTTATTATTTAGTGACCAAAAAGGAAACTTTATAGTTGGTAAAGAATTCTAACACTTATTTAATTTCCCACAAAGGACTTTTTCTATTTGAAAAAACTTTTTTGGAAAAAGAATAAGTAAAATAAACAAATTGCAAGGCTGTCATAAAAAGGCAGCCTTTTTTGATTGCATTTATGTAGTTTATCTTGTGATTACTAATCAATTATAAGTATGGATTTTTTGGAAATTCATAAAAAAACCATCCTTTGTGTCGCATTTTTTGTTTCTCATTGTCAGAAGGCATTGTTTTAAACAGGACAGTGGTGATAGTCGTGTAAGGAATGATATGGCAAGCAGACAAAAATTTGCGAATAAAATGCGATTTTTCCTTACAATTAACAACCGTATTGGCAGTGTTTGAATAGAAAAAAGCAATGGCAGGCAATCCCATTCCCATAGATAATTTTTCAAACTCTCTGGGCGAGCATTTATAAACATAATTACCAACAGTTTCAAACGAAAATCGATTTTTCCAAAAAGAGGTGCTACGCAATGGATGTCTTTGAGTATCAATGATATTGCACAAAAACATTAAAAGCGGCATTTTTAAGAGCGGGTCAAGCGGCTCGTCTATGATAACGGCTTTTTTTGCCACACGCAACATTTCATAAACCGCAATATATGGACGTGGAAAATGATGATAAGAATCCCGACAAAAAACAAAATCAAATGACTCTGCCTCAAAAGTCATATTTTCTGCATTTTGTTCTGCGAAATCGTTTATCAATTTTTGTTGTTTTGCGACGGATAAATAAACAGTGCAAATATCTGATGCTGTTGCAATTACATCTTTTTTTTCGAGCAAACGTGCCTCCACGCCAAAATGGTCGCCCACGGTCAGCCACTTGTCTTTTGGCTTCATAAACAACTCAAATTTTGCATATTTTTGCTGATTTTCAGATTCAGCATCATGCATCTCTTTCAAATTTGTAAGAATTTCATTATCACTTAATTGACTTCCACTCTCATGGTGTTTTTCGTAACTTTTCTCTACATTTTGTTTTACCATTTTGTTCTATTCTTTTTTTAGAAAACTTTGTGGTTCTTTTTCTCGGTAAGCAACAAAAAAAGACGTGAAAATGTTCCTAATGACTGCTTATTTTGAGTGTTGAGGTTCTGGTAAGACCTTTGCGAATAAAATAAGTACCGAACATATCACGCCCGTAGGCGGAACTTTCGTAAACTTATTCTCATTCGCTTTTGAAATTTACCAGATTTCAACACACGAGAACAAGGACTAAAAAGTTCTCATTTTTAATAAAATATATTTTCCTATTGTCAGTTATAAGTCCCCCTAAAAATCGGGTTATAACCGTTTGCAAAAATACACATTTTTTTTAATTGAGAGTTGAAAATGGAGAATTTTTAGATTTTAATTTTTAATTGACAAATTTGTGTATTTTTGTATTTTATTTAAAATTTAGGTCAATGATTAGTTTGAATTTTTTGAGGGAAAACCCTGATTTTGTTATTAAACGTTTGAAAATTAAGAACTTTGATGCGGAACAATATGTAAAATCTATTGTGGCAACAGATGTCGTGCGAAGAGAAACACAAAAACAATTAGATAACAATTATGCACAACAAAACCAAATTGCCAAACAAATTGGTACATTTTTTAAAGAAGGCAAAAAAGAGGAAGCCAATGCACTCAAAGATAAAACGGTTGCATTGAAAGCGTCCGCAAAAGAACTTGAAAATCAATTGATTAGAACAGAATCAAAAATTAATGAATTGTTGGTTTTGTTGCCCAATTTACCACATATCAGCGTAAAAGAAGGGCATTCGGCAGAAGATAACGAAATTGTTTATAATGAGGGAGATACAACAGTTGAAAAATGGATGCTCCCACACTGGGACTTGTGTAGCCAACATCAATTGATTGATTTTGAGACAGGTTGCAAAGTAACAGGTTCCGGTTTTCCTTTTTATAGTGCAAAAGGGGCTAAATTGCAACGGGCTTTGGTTAATTTCTTTTTGGACAATGCGGTTGCAGTTGGTTATAAGGAACTGCAAGTGCCTTATATGGTTAATGCGGATTCTGCGTATGCGACCGGTCAATTGCCTGATAAAGAGGGACAAATGTACCATATTACGGCAGACCAAATGTATATGATACCGACTGCCGAAGTGCCATTGACCAACGTTTATAGAGATACTATTCTCAAAGAGAGTGATTTTCCTATAAAAATGTGTGCATATTCGGCTTGTTTTCGGCGTGAGGCAGGATCTTACGGCGCCGATGTGAGAGGCTTGAACAGATTGCATCAATTTGATAAAGTGGAAATTGTGCGTATTGAACACCCTGATAATTCCTATTTTGTGTTGGAAGAGATGAAAGAATATGTTTGTCAATTGCTCCGAAAATTGGAGTTGCCGTTTCGGGTACTTCGTTTGTGCGGAGGCGATATAAGTTTCACATCTGCACTCACTTACGATTTGGAAGTATTTGCAAAAGGACAACAGAAGTGGTTAGAAGTCAGTTCTGTATCCAATTTTGAGTCTTTTCAATCTAATCGAATGAAATTGCGGTTTAAAGGTGAAAACGGCAAACCTCAATTGGCACATACACTCAACGGTAGCGCCTTGGCTTTGCCCAGAATTGTGGCTGCTTTGTTGGAAGTACATCAAAAAGAAGACGGGAGCATTGTCATTCCGCCCGCTTTAACACCTTATACAGGATTTGAAAAAATATAATTTGTTGCATAACTCATTGATATAGAATAAAATGTATAAAAAAGTATTGCTTGCTTTATTGTTATTGTCTCAAATTTCTTTATCGGCTCAATCTGCTATTAAATCTACCACCAATAACAAAGCCATTAAATATTATCAAAGGGCTCAAAAAGAGGGTAATAACAGCAATTTTGCGGGTGTTTTTGAATATGGACTTAAAGCGGTCGCAGAAGATAGCAATTTTGTGGAGGCACATTTTATGTTAGGACAAGCGTATAGTGTTCAAAGACAAAGAGATAAGGCTTTGTATCATTATCAAAAAATTATGCAAATCAATCCCGATTTTGACTCACGAATTTACCGTTACATGGCAAACGACCTCATGGGTACCGGCTTTCCACAGCAGGCATTGGTTTGTTTTGAAGAGTATTTTCAGCGTGTTCCCAATTATGATGACCCCACTTTTCGCAAAAGATACGAACTTTGCAAGTGGAGAGCAAAGCAAATGGACGATTCCTTGCAAATTGAGTTGCATAATATGGGAGAAAATATCAATTCCGAATATGATGAATATTTGCCCGCTTTGCCTGCGGATGAGTCGGAGATTATTTTCACCGTCAAACGTCCGCGTGATGAATACACAATGGATAGGACGGCACAATTTGAGGAGGATTTTTATGTCAGCGAGCAAATAGACGGTCAATGGAGTCCCCGCAAAGCCTTAGGGACACCTATCAATTCTCATTACAATGAAGGGGCTCAATGTATTTCGCCTGATGGCAAGTATCTGATTTTCACTTGTTGCAACAGAGACGGGGGCAAAGGCAGTTGTGATTTGTATTGGTCGAAACGGATAGGCGATAAATGGTCAAATCCGCGTAATTTTGGCGCCCCTGTCAATACAAAATATTGGGAATCTCAGCCTACATTTTCGGCAGATGGCAAAACAATTTATTTTGTTTCCAATCGCCCCGGAGGTATGGGAAAACATGACATTTGGAGTACAATCATGTTGGAAGAGGGTGAATTTAGTGAGCCTGTTAATTTGGGCGAGCCTATCAATACGGAAGGGCTTGATTTTGCGCCATTTATGCATCCGGACGGTAAAACATTGTACTTCTCGTCCGACGGTCATCAAGGTATGGGAGGCGAAGATATTTTTTATTCCAAATTAAAAGAAGACGGCACTTGGGATACACCTATCAATATGGGCTATCCTATCAACACAATTGCTAACGATTTTAACTTGATTATCAATGCAAAAGGTGATAAAGCATTCTTTTCATCCAACAAAAAAGATGGTTACGGAGGTTTGGATTTGTATTGGTTTGAATTGCCACAATCACTTAGACCTGAACCTGTTACGTATGCAAAAGGAAAAATTTTTGACAGTGAAGACAATACACCTCTGCAAGCAATGTTTGAAATCATTGATTTACAGACCAATACAGTGGTCATCAAAACGACTTCAGACCCCATTACAGGTGAATTTTTGGTTTGCATCCCTACCAAAAAAATGTATGCCTTCAATGTGAGCAAAGAAAATTATCTTTTTTATTCGGAAAATTTTGAAATAACTAACGATTATTCTGATTTACAGCCATTTATACAAGATATTGCACTCAAAAGAATACAGTTAGGTCAAAGTGTAGTTTTGAAAAATATTTTCTTCGATACCGACCAATCGACTCTAAAACCAGAATCTGCCACCGAATTGCAAAAATTAACCGACATGATGAGCAAAAATAAAAATATTAAAATTGAAATCAGTGGTCATACCGACAATACAGGTAGTCGTGAACACAATTTATCTTTGTCTCAAAATCGTGCCAAAGCAGTTTTTGAATACCTTAAAAATCAAGGTATTAGCGAAGACCGCATGTCCTACAAAGGCTATGCCTACGACCGTCCCATTGCCGACAACGACTCCGAAAAAGGAAGAGCATTAAACCGCCGTACCGAATTTGCGATTACAGGATTTTAAATTAGAGTGTAGAGTGTAGAGTGTAGGGTGTAGAGTGTAGAGTGTAGAGTGTAGAGTGTAGAGTGGAGAGTGGAGAGTGGAGAGTGGAGAGTGGAGATTTACGATTTTAGATTTTTCTATTTTTTTTTGCATTTTGGGATAAAAATGTTCTAAAATTGGAGAAAAATAATACATAAAACTTTGATAGTCAAATATATAGATATAGTTCGTGACGTATATCCCTTGGATATTCTATTTTTGTAAAATCTCTTCACTCTACACTCTGAAAAAACTCTGCACTCTAAAAAAAAGGTTTTTTTATTTTTAATTGAAGAATTTGTGTATCTTTGTAGGAAAGTAAAAAAAAGTTTCACAAAAATATGATATATCTTGATAATTCGGCAACTACATTTCCCAAACCGGAAGTAGTTTATGATTTTATGAATGATTTTTACCGAAATAAAGGAGTTAATCCCGGACGTTCAGGTAATGATGCCGCCATTGAAGCAGGCGAGGTTATCACTAACACACGCCGTTTGCTGACAAAAATGTTCAATGGAGGTGAAGATTATAATCGATTGACATTCAGTCATAATGCAACAGATTCTTTGAATATGATTATTCAGGGATTGGCGCAGTCGGGCGGACATGTAATTACCACCATGTTGGAACATAATTCTGTATTACGACCTTTGTATTACCTTCAAAGTCAAGGGATTATAGAAGTAACTTATTTGCCTTTTGATGCCCAAGGATATGTAAATCCTGACGATTTAAAAAATGCGATTACACCCAAAACAAAATTTGCTATCTGTACGCATTCTTCTAATGTGATAGGAACCGTGCAGCCGATTGCTCAATTTGGGCAAATTTGCAAAGAAAGAGGCATTATTTTTGTCGTTGACGGCTCGCAAGGTGCGGGTGCGGTAGATGTTGATATGATTTCGCAAAATATTGATATTTACATATTTACAGGTCATAAATGCCTCATGGGTCCCACCGGTACAGGAGGCTCTTATGTACGTGAAGGTGTTGAAGTCCCTCTGACACGCTTTGGCGGTACAGGTGTTCGCTCGGCAGCAAAAGAACATCCTACCGATTATCCTTACCATCTGGAGGCTGGCACGCCTAACATGCTCGGCATTGCAGGGCTGTATGCAGGTATTAAATGGCTCAATGAAAAAGGAATACAAAATATTCATTCACAAGAGATTAGCCTTTGGGATAAACTCCGAATCGGATTACAAAGCATTCCCCGTGTTATTACTTATTGCGCCGACAGCGTAGAAAATCAAAATCCTGTTTTGAGTTTTAATATCGAAGGCATGGAGGCAGCAGATGTGGGTATGATGTTGGATGTGGATTACGATATTACGTGCCGTACAGGGCTACAATGCGCCCCCAAAGTTCACCAATGGCTCGGAACGGAGAAAATACATGGTACTGTACGATTTAGTATTGGGGCTTTTAATACTGAAAATGAAATCAATACGGCTATTGAGGCTGTGCGAGAAATCGCTGCAATAAAAATGAAATAATAGCAATTTGTATTTTTTTGTATATTTACCTTATTCATATAAAAAAAATACTCGTTTCTTAATAACAAATACACCGCCCAAAGGGCGGTGTATTTAGTTGATTTTCAAAACAAAAATTAAACTCTGCAATGTAAATTTGGCTTATTTTTTCACCAAATCCACGATTGCTTTGAATGCCTGTGGGTTGTTCATTGCAAGGTCTGCAAGGGATTTTCTGTTTAATTCTATCCCTTTTCCATGCAATTTCCCCATAAATACCGAATAAGACATATCATATTGTCTTACGCCTGCATTTATACGTGTTATCCACAGACTCCGAAAATTACGTTTTTTCTGTTTCCTGTCTCGGTAAGCATATTGCTGACCTTTTTCCCAAGTATTTTTGGCAACAGTCCAAACATTTCTACGTTTTCCGAAGTATCCTCTGGTCAATTTGAGGATTTTCTTTCTTCTTGCTCTTGAAGCTACGTGATTTACTGATCTTGGCATATAATTTCTCCTTTCTTTTTTTTACTTCAGCGCCGAAATATCGAACTTTTTGTGCTGATAGTAATGGTTAATAACTAATTTTAACTAACAATTAAGCATTGCTTTCACCGCTTTGATATTAGAAGTATCTACAATGGCAGAGTAACCGAGATTACGCTTGCGTTTTGTTGACTTCTTTGTCAAAATATGGCTTTTATAAGCATGCTGTCTTTTAATTTTTCCTGTACCTGTAAAAGAAAATCTTTTTTTGGCACTTGCTTTTGTTTTTACTTTTGGCATCTTCTGTCTACTTTCTTTTTAAATTTTTAAATATATTAGTTTGAAAATCAATTCGTTGTTTTTTTAGGGGCAAGAATAAGTACCATTCTTTTGCCGTCTAATTTAGGCAATTGGTCAGGCTTTCCATATTCTTGACATTCTTTTGCAAAATCCAACAGCATTTCCTCGCCGCGGTCTTTGTAAATAATTGTTCTGCCTTTAAAAAATATATCTACCTTCACTTTATTGCCTTCTTTAAGAAATTCTATCGCATGTTTGACCTTAAATTCAAAATCATGTCCATCCGTATTAGGACCTAAACGGATTTCTTTGACCGAAACTTTAGCCGTTTTTGACTTAATTTCTTTTTGTTTTTTCTTCATTTCATAGAGGTGCTTTTGGTAGTCCATTACTTTGCATACCGGAGGCGTGGCGTTTGGAGAGATTTCTACCAAATCCATGCGACAACTTGCCGCAATATCCATCGCCTCGCGCAAAGTAACAATACGCGCCTGCTTACCTTCTACTATCAGCCGCACAACTGGAGTTGTTATCTCATTATTGATATTGTGCTGATTTTCATTACGATTATTCTTCCCGTAACGCTCCATTTTCCTATTCTTAAAAGTTGTACTTATATCTTAATCTCCTATACTTTAATTAATATTTTATGCTAAAAAGTTTAGCCTTTTACAAAGATACACTTTTTTCTCAATTAAAAATTAAAAATGAAGAATTGAGAGTGATTTTTTTTTCACTTTTTTTGCGTTCTCAAATTTTTTTCACTTCCCTCTCACCAGTGTTACACTACTTTGGGTGGTTAGCACTTTTTTGGTATTATTTTGGCAGGTGTAATTGACAATAGCATAATAAACTCCTGCATTTGCGGGCTGTCCGGTAGTTAAATTGCCATTCCAGCCCTTGTAAGTGTCTGTTTTAAAGACCAATATACCCCAACGGTCATAAATTAACATCTCAAAACTATTGAGTGCCGATTCCACTTGCGGCAAATAAACATCATCTGAGTTGACAGGAGCAAAAAAATTGTACATTTTTACTTTGCAATCACAAAATATTTCAATCGAATCTTCTCCAAAACAATTCCCTGAAAATGCTTTGACTTTGTAAAAACCATCTTTATAAATTTGTATGGAAGATGTAGTTTCTCCTGTATTCCATTGATAATCAACATCTTTTTTATTCGTTTTCAATTCCATAAAACCATCTAAACAGACATCGCCGGAGGTGAGCAAATGTACATCATCAAAAATCAATTGTACAGCAATTACACTATCCTTAACACTACAGCCTTGATTACTCGCAATCAGAATATATTTACCTGATTCTGAAATAGTTATCTCTTTGTTGAAACTCCCTGTATTCCACAAATAACGGTCGGCATTGGCAACTTCGGGATAAATATCTATTTTATCTGAATAACTGCACAAAAACACAGTATCCTCCATTTCAATGCTTGGTCTTTGGACAACAAAAACCGTCAAAGTGTCCCTAATCGCTGCTTCAGATAGTGAATCCGCGACAGAATAAAATACATAAGTTGTTGTAAATGAAGGGTTTACTCTCAAATAATAAGGCAAATTCCGAATATTGGCAATTGTATCAAAACTAACTCCGCCACTTGTGCTATAAATCAATGTCCAAGGCGGCGTATCAATCATAGTCAAAGGAATATTTGTCGTATCCCCTATGCAGATAGTGTCATTGCGAGAAACAAATAGATAAGGATACACATTGCCCTGTACCTCATAGCACCCCAAATCCACTTCACCCTCACAGATTCTCGGCAAACTATCCAAATCCACCCTTATCCATGAAATATCGGGAAAACTGTCAGGACTGTAGTACCGCATATCGCCCACATTGATAGCCGGACTGTTCGGCAAAAGGTGAAAATTCCCATTCGCCGTATCCACAAACATAGGAAAAGTATCTAAAATAACTCCCTTATAGCCTCCCCACCCTTCTACAAGACAATGAGAAAAGGAAA
>JAISTU010000044.1 GCA_031272415.1 Bacteroidales bacterium
CATTGCTCCACAGAGCCTTCCGTGTCCATCGTCGAAGTATTTGTCATCGACTGAATACGGATGGGATTGTCGCCGCCAAGAGGAGTGGAGCCAATTTGAACTTGGTGGGTGGGGCGACGGTAGGATTTTGGAGTGGAAGTCATTGAAATTTATTTATTAAATTTTGTGAAATATTCGTCAATTTCCGGTCTTAATTCCATTCCTGCCTTACTACTGCTTTTAAACGGTATTTTGCAATACACATTAAAAGCAATGATAGTTTCTTCTTTTGTCCAATTATTATTCATATCTTATAACCCTTATTTATTAAAGTTCCCTTAGTAGCAGAATTAACGTCATCCATCCACTCCCTTATTCCCTTATTTTCCAACAGTGTATGCTGATAAAAATTCAAAAACTCGTCGTATTCTTGTGCAAACGTTTTCTTTTTATGGTGTTCGGGCTGATTTAAAATGTATTTGCAAACCTTGTCTATATCCCCTTTGGAAACGGAAAATGCAGAACACGAATGTTGCCAAACAAAATGTCCCACCGCCAATTTTTCGTTGTTGATAAAAATTTCGGAAGCATTTGCAACCAAATCTGCTACTACTTTTTCGCTCATTTCAGGATTGCGCGAAACCAAAAAATGAACGTGTTCAGGATTGGCATAAATCGCGTACATCTTGCATTTATGATTATTGACAACTCCAGTAATATATTTTTCTATCCGTACCCTGTGTTTTTCTGATATACAAGGGTATCTATCTTTCGTAGTAAAAACGAAATGTGTATAAAGATTGTTATATTGTATATCCATAATTGTAATTTTTAATTTGTTGAAAATAAGGGAATAAGGGAAAAATATCAGGGTTGTTCATTCCTGCTACTAAGGGTGCTTTTGAGAAATAAGGGTTTCCCAAAACCGTTTTGTCATTTTTTCTGTACCTGTATCCCTTTTGCCACAACGCTTTACCCAAAATAATCTCTATCCGTGAATTTTTATTTTTCACAGCCTGCATATTTTTTCGTCGTTGTTCAGGTGTTAACTTATCCATAATCAAATCATTTCTGTAAAAATCGTATTGTAAATTATGTGATTGGTTTCGCCCAAACCCCATTCAAAAGCATCTTTGGCAATATCAATTTCTTCATCGGTTAATTTTCTTCCGATACTTTCCATTGCCTCGTATTGCAAGTCTTCAACGGTAATTTTGTATATGATATTGTCTTCCATAATTTTATGCTATTTTAAATTTATCCGTATGACCATCAAGAAAATACTCAACAAGTTGCGGAATGAATTTGCCTTTGTAAGGATGCAAGCGATGCACGTGTTTTGTCGTTTCTGCCTCTTTATACTGGTCGAATGACAAAGCCCAATTCAGGTCGTCGCCAAGCCGTTCTTTGTAAATTACCTCCCGCGCCCCATTAAACGATTTGTAATAATTAATCAGGTCGTTCAATGCAATTTGTGTTGAACCGTTTTCGCCAACTTTCCTAACGCGTCCGTATTGGATCAGATACGAAATATTAGACGGGGTTACAGATTTTCCCAAATAATCTGTAGCCCACTCGCTTGCTTCTTTAATTGTCAATAAATTAGATATTTCTTGCATATAAAATTATTCTTACCTTTCTGCAAAATTACACTTTTTCTTCAATTTCACCCCCCCTACCTATTTTTAACAAATAAAAGTTTATGTGCTATTTTTCCGGTTTTGAGTTCAACCTCCACAAAATAAGCACCATCTGCAAGGGAATTGACATTTAAGAAAATTCTTTCTTGCTCCCCTTTTTTGTACAAAATTCTTTGACCTGCAAGCGAATAAATAGAAATGGAGGTAATAAGTTCATTTTCCGAAAACACCCCTACATAATCTTTGGCAGGATTGGGGGCTAATGTGAGCGACTCTTTGAGCGGATTATTGGGCAAAATTGAACATTTACAAGGGTCATAACCACTGCATTGTAAAGCCCCTGTCCCCAGCGGGTCTAACCAATAATCCAAGCGATTGCTGTCCGGGCTGTTGTCATTTGTCCATGAATAATATATTTTTCCATAAAAATCTGTGTCATTTTCTGCACAAGAAGCATAACCGCCCTCTAATTGCCCGACAACGAGAAAGTTTTCATTAAACAATGCCGAACCTGAAGAGCCACTTTCGGTAGTGCCGCGTTCCCACAATACTGCCCAGTGCGTACCAATAGATATGGTAGCATCATATTGAGAATGATTGGCAGGGTAAGCGACTGCAATTTTTTTCAAATCACCGTGCGGATGATGAATGCCAACCGGCAGCAATGGCGGTACATTTTCCCTGCTCCAGCCTGCATAATAAGGCTTATTCTCATACGCAATCGTATCATTGAGCAACAGCAATGCAAAATCCGAACGCGGGTCAGATGCCAACAATTTTGCACCATTGATACTATAAAAAGTTGTCTCATCGTTCCCCTCACAATCCTCTGATTCATAATTAAATACAAAAACAAATTGAGATAAATTCCGCCCTGACGTGCAATGATTGGCGGTCAAAAAATAAGGTTTTGCATTTTGAGCGGTATTATTGATTAAAGTTCCTGTGCAATAGGCAGAAGAGCGAAAAAGTATCAATGCTACTGCATTTTTCACATTTTGGTACTCTTCATAGCCTGTGCAATTGATATTGATATGACAATTGCCACTTGCCTTTCCGTAAGTACCTTTTTTGAAAAAATCTTCGTAACTATGCACCACTCCATTAAGATGTATTCGTCCTTGTCCTATGTCAGATTTATCTTCTTGATACTCAATTATTAACTCATCATTGGGGAAAAATGCAGTCGCAAAATTATTCCATTGATTGTTGTTTTTGGCGGTAAATGCGCCCTTTACAAATGATTTATCAGCCGTGTAAATGAACATTTTGGAGTGTGGCGGAATGTAAAAATCGTCAAACAATAAATTCAAAGATTTTGCCCCTTCCGAGCGGAAATGCAATCGCCACAATCGGTCGCCGGAAGGGAGCATTTCCCAAATCCCTGAATTGGTTAAGCCAAAATCAACCGCAATTTCATCTCCAAATTTATAGCCATCTTCTTTGGACAAAATGGCCTCATTATCAGAGTGCAATCCCAAAATCGGCAAACTCAATTGTTCCGTTGGTGTTTTATCTGTAATTGATTGATTTACAAAACTATATGGAACACCGCCACTCTCTATTTGGGCATATATTCCCCAAATCGAAAGCGAAAATGAGCAAAATAACACTGCTTTTTTCATCATCATGCTTTTTTTAGGTATTCACCTGATAATCAATTACTTTCAACGGGCAATGGCAGTCCAATTTGTTCATGCCAAGGCAGTCCGCAACAATTCAACTGTTCCATAAATGGGTCAGGGTCAAACTCTTCCACATTTTTAACACCCACTCCTGTCCATTGATTTTTTAGATACATCATAGCCCCTATCATGGCTGGCACACCGGTGGTATAAGAAACTGCCTGCGCCCCGCATTCTTTGAACACTTGTGCATGGTCACAATTATTCCACACATAATAGGTCAATTCTTTGCCACTTTCTTTGGCTAAACCTTTGATTTGGCAGCCAATAGAAGTTTGTCCCTTATAACCTGCCCCCAGCGAGGCGGGTTCAGGCAAAACGGCTTTCAAAAATTGCAACGGCACTATCTCTCGACCCTCATAAAGAATGGGTTTTATGCTTGTCATGCCAACTTCCTGCAAAACATTGAGTACATTGATGTATTTTTCCCCAAAAGTCATCCAAAAACGTGCCTGTTTAAGTGTAGGAAAATTTTTGACCAAAGATTCTAACTCCTCATGAAACAAAAGGTAAGATTCTTTTGCTCCAATATTTGGATATTGAATGGGTTTATGTATCTCAAGTGGCTGAGTTTCAATCCATTGACCATCTTTCCAATATTTCCCTTTTTGGGTAATTTCTCGAATATTGATTTCAGGATTAAAATTTGTTGCAAACGCTTTTCCGTGGTCTCCTGCATTGCAATCGACTATATCCAAATAGTTCATTTGCTCAAAATAATGTTTTTGTGCATAAGATGTAAAAACGCCCGTTACGCCCGGATCAAATCCACAGCCCAATATTGCCAAAATACCGGCATCTTTAAATCTCTGATTATAAGCCCATTGCCATTTATACTCAAATTTTGCCACCTCTTTGGGTTCATAATTTGCGGTATCCAAATAAGATGTTTTTGTTTGCAGACAGGCTTCCATAATGTTCAAATCCTGATACGGCAAAGCCACATTGATAACAATATCAGGCTCAAAACGTTCTATCAAAGCGACCGTTTCTGCTACATTGTCCGCATCCAATTGAGCCGTCTTAATTCGCTGATTTCCAATAGATTGTGCTATTTTATCACATTTTGACAAAGTACGACTCGCTAACATAATTTCCGTAAATATCTCCGACTGTTGGGCGCATTTAAACGCAACTACTGCCCCTACTCCTCCGGCTCCTATTATTAAAACTTTTCCCATATAACTAAATATTATAAATAAATATTACGGATTTTTTGTAGGTTTATTGTATTTTTTTGAAAAAAAATGTTTGTTTTTTGAGAATTGAGAATTGAATGTTGCTTTTTTGCATTTTGGGATAAAATCATTCTAAAAATGAAAAAAAATATCCATTCTCCATTCTCCATTCTCAATTAACACTTCTTTTTCTATTTTTTAAGATAATCCAAATAATAAGCGGGGCGCCAACTAATGCACTGATAGCATTGATGGGCAATGTGTAGCCGTCAGCAGAGATTTGAGAGGCTAAATCGCAGAGTATCAACAATATAGCACCACAAAGTAGCGTTCCCCAAATAATAATTTTGTGTTTTGATGTGCCAAAAAGTCCGCGTGCTATATGTGGCACTGCAACCCCTAAAAATGCAATCGGACCTGTGAAAGCGGTCGTAACTCCTGCCAATAAAACGGTGGCAACAATAATTAAAATACGAGTTCGTTGGAGGCGAATTCCTAAAGTGCGGGCATAATTTTCGCCAATGAGTAAGCCATCGAGCGATTTTTGCAACAAAATAATGAGCAAAATCCCTGCCCCTATCAAAGGAAAAAGTATTTTTGTTTGCTCCCATGTTACAGCCGATAAACTGCCAAATGTCCAGACAATGAATAATTTAAGAGCATCCGGATTGCTGTAATTTTGCAAAATGCTCACCAAAGAAGAGGCAATTTGCCCAAACATCAGCCCTATAATTAGCAGAGAAACACTGCTTTTGATGCGTGCTGAGACCAATAATATCAAAAAAAGTATGCTGATTGCGCCAATGGCTGCCGAAAAAACCATACCAAACATTTGTTGCTGTGCAAAAAAAGGAAAAACTGTACCTGCCATTAAAAATAAAGCAACTCCCAAACTTGCACCACTGCTGACGCCCAAAACATAAGGTCCTGCCAACGGATTTCTGAACAATGTTTGCATAATTAAACCCGATAATGAAATGGCAGCCCCTACTACGCAGGCGGTCAATGCTTTAGGTAATCTGAAATTGTAAATAATTTCATAAAAAGTAGCGTTTTGAGGGTAAATAATTTCCGATAACGGTATTTTTACTGCCCCAAAAAGTATGTCTGCTACAAAACAGATGAGCAAAAAAATGAACAATATGGCAAATAAAGTGGCTGATTTTGGAAGTTTTTTCATTTTTATTCTAATTTTGTGATAAAATAGGGGGTATAATCGCTCATCAATTGGGGGTGCAAAGCCCAAATAAAATCTTTGAGAAGGATGTCAGGTCGGGTTGTTCCGCTTTCCCAAAAATCGTTGGCACCATGGGCATTTGTACGGGCATTAAAATTATATACTTGCTTGATTTTAAATGCTTTAAAGAGTCTGCTTCTACTATCGGATTGTGATAATTCTTGCAAACTTTTACCTTGTGCATTCAGCCAAACATCAGCATCTCGGAATTTAAGTAAAACGGTCTCAAAACTTAACGGCAAACTGCCGGCAGCAGTGTCATTGGCATACAAATAATCGCCTCCCGCATCGGCAAATAATGTCCCCATGTACGAATTACCTGCCGGCATGTACCACGTGCCTTTGAAATTGCCGCCTGCCAAAATGGAAGGTTTGCTAATTGCTTGTTTTACAATGTTTTGTGCATTTGAATAGGATTTTTTTATGCTGTCAAAATAAATATTTGCTTTCTCTTCCAAATCATAAAAAGCAGCCACCATTTTCACCCATTCGGCTCTGCCCAAAGGGTTTGTTTCCATCCATTCATTGTTGTAAATCAATGGAATAGAAAGTTTTTTAGTTCTCTGGTTGATGAGGTCTTGTTGTCCGTAAGGGGCAAACATTATCGCCGCCGGTTTTTGCGCCAAAAGAGATTCAATATTGATATTGTAGGCATCTCCAATATTGGCAATCTTTTTTGCTCTATACATTTCTCTAACTAATTGATTATAAATAAGTTGTGGATTTGAAATACATGTAATCGTACTAATGCAATCCAAAACATCCAAAAAAGCAACATGCGTACAAGAAGTAACGGCAATGCTTTTGAGTGGAATTTTGACCTTAATACCATCACAAGGTGTTACAATGCTTGTATCTTTGACTAAATAATAGACTGCCATTGTTTGATTTTTGTGCCAAGGGTCAAAAATTGTAACTTTCTTATAATCAACAAAATATGAAATCAAAAAACCGTTTGCAAAATCAGGTGTTAATACAGAATCGCAATTTTCATTTGATACAGATTGAGGCTGATTTGCACACTGAAAGCATAAAAAAGCACCCAAAAGCAGCAAAAAAATCCACTTTTTCATTAAAAATTGCGATTTTTTAAGAAATTGAACAAATTTTGCAAAGCATCCTTGTAAGGAGAATCTTTTTGGATAGCAATAAACTCAAAACAAGGATTTAAATAATTGTCTATCAATTGATTAACGTATTCTATACCTCCATTATCGGAGACTGTTTTTACAATTTCTTTACATTCAGCCTCCGTTCCGCTGTGGTGTAAATAAAAATCCAATAATTCCTCCTTCTGATACTGCTCCATATTTTTCAAAGTAGCAATCAACGGCAAGGTAATTTTATGCTCGTTAATGTCTTTGAAAACATCTTTATGTGATTGATTTTCAGGCATATAATCAAATAAATCATCTTTCAATTGAAAAGCAACACCCACATTAAATCCGATTTGACGCCATTTGGGGAGCAAATTTGGAGGACAATTAACTGATATTGAGCCTAATACAAAACATGTTTCTATCAATTTCGCTGTCTTTGCTTTGACAATATTTAAATAATTTTCTTCCGAACAAGTAATTGTAGTGCATTGTAAATGAGTAAGTTCTGCTTTTACCATAGTTTCAAACGTGTCTGCAATCATTTGCAAAATTTGAAAATCTTGCATTTGTATAATTTTTTGCAGACATCTTGCCAACAAAAAATCACCTGCCAAAACAGCCGTTTTATTATTGTATACAACATTTAAAGTAGGATGTCCGTGTCTTTGTAAGCCCACATCTATGACATCATCATGCACCAAAGAAGATAAATGTACAAATTCTGTAATAGTCGCACAATCAACACTTTTCTGATTGATAGCGCCGTTTATTCCTGCCGATAAAAAAACCATGGCAGGTCTTAATTGTTTTCCCCGCTGTGCCGACAGATAGTTGCTAATATCCTCAATATAAGCCGATTTGGAGAGCAAAAGTTGTTTCATTTGCTCATTCAGTGCCTCCATTTGCTTTTCAATAGGATAAAAAATCCTTTCCAATGAATTTGTCATGCTATTTTTTTGTTTCAATTTTAAATAAATAAGTGTTCCCCTCTCAAAAAGGACTTTTTTTTTGCAAGGACACTCAAATACAAAGTTAGCAAAAAAAAGAATATAAAATGATTTTTTTGAAGAAAAAGCAGTTTTTTTAGTGTGAAGAGTGCAGATTTTTTTTGCATTTTGGGAGAAAATTGTTCTAAAAAATAGATTTTTTATTGAGAATTGATATTTTTGCCATTCGCCCCTGTTCCTTTTCCCTTTTTCCCTCTTACAAGATTTCCTCTACAAAAAATCACTTTCAACTTTCAACTCAAAAAAAGGTGTATCTTTGTATTTTAGTTGAAATTTAGGCAAAATTATTAAAAAAAAAATATTATATGCAAAAGAAAGGAAATAAATACGGCACACACAGAGTTATCTCTCCAAAGGGGACTTTGCCACAACCGGCAGAGCAAATTGACAACACAATGGAGATTTATGATAATGAAATGTTGATTGATGTGAGAACGTTGAACATTGATTCGGCAAGTTATACGCAATTGAGGCAGGCTTGTGAAGATGATGCTCAAAAAATGAAAAATATGATAACCGACATTGTCCAAAAAAGAGGTAAAATGCAAAATCCTGTAACAGGGTCGGGCGGTATGCTCATTGGGACGGTCAAAGAAATTGGACAAAATTTTAATAATTCCACAAAAGTAAAAGTTGGGGATAAGATTGCAACATTGGTTTCACTTTCTCTTACTCCATTGAAAATCAAGGAAATAAAACATCTTTCACCCCAATCTGACCAAGTGGATGTGGAGGCAGAAGCCATTTTGTTTGAAAGCGGATTGTTTGCTGTTTTGCCTAACGATATACCCGAAAAATTGGCATTAGCAATTTTGGATGTTGCAGGGGCGCCGGCACAGGTTGATAAATTGGTGCATGAGGGCGACACCGTTTGCATACTTGGCGGTGGCGGTAAATCGGGGATTTTGTGTTGCTATCAAGCCATGAAAAAAGCAGGCAAAAAAGGAAAAGTGATTGCAGTGGAATATTCTCAATCTAATGCGCAGAGACTCAAAGAGTTACATTTAGCAGATGAAGTTATAGTCGCAGATGCAACCAATGTGATGGACGTTTATGAAAAAATTATGGCATTGACCGACAACAAAGGTGTTGATGTTACGATTAATAATGTAAATGTACCTTCTACAGAAATGACTTCGATTTTGATTACGCGTGAAGACGGAATTGTTTATTTTTTCTCCATGGCAACAAGTTTTACCAAAGCCGCTTTAGGGACGGAAGGTGTAGGCAAAGATATTACGCTCATCATCGGCAACGGCTACACACGCGGACATGCGGAACTGACATTAAATCTTATCCGAGAATCCAAAGAAATTAGAACACTTTTTGAGGAATTGTACGCATAATAAGAGATGTGCAATTTTTAACTTATAAATGGTCTATTTATATTACCATTATTTCCTTATTAACAAAGAAATAGGGGCAAAGGGGATGTTGTTTTTGGCTACAAAGGGTGCTTTGACAAATAAGTTTTTTTGTCAATTACACATTGCTTAAAATCTTGCTAATCATATAAATCGTATGAAATCATGGTTCAGACAAATTTTCCAATTTTTAGAACGTTTTTATTCAAAAATGCAAAAAAAAAAAAATAGTTGAGAATTGAGAGTGTTTTATACCCTTCACCCTCTTCCTTATGCCTTTCACCATGCACCATTTTGGGCAAGGCATGCCTTTTCCCTACATTGTTAATTTTCATCCCAACCTTATCTTAAACCTCTTCATACTCACTACCAAAAACAGCACCGCTTCTCCACACAAAACCAACAGTTCGGTGGTGATGGCGGAAATTCCGGCGCCTTTTATCATCACGTCGCGGGCGGCTTCGATAAACCATTTGGCAGGGATGACTTGCGCTATCCATCTCAACACGAGCGGCAGATTTTCAACCGGAAACATCAAACCCGAAAGCATCATCGTGGGCAACATCATCACTACCGCAGAGACAAGCATCGCCACGATTTGCGAAGGGGCAACAATCGAAATCAGCACACCCAAACAGAGGCACAGGAAAATAAAGAGCAGCGACAAGCCGATGAGTAGCCAGAAACTGCCCACAATCGGCACGCCCAACACAAAAACCGCCAGCGATAACACTGTAGCCAAATTAACCAATGACAGCACAAAATAGGGCACCGTTTTCGACAGGATAATGGTGAATGGTTTCACCGGCGACACGAGCAAAACCTCCATTGTTCCCATCTCTTTTTCGCGAGCAATCGAAATGGAAGTCATCATCGTGCAAATCAGCATCAGCACCAACCCCAACACCCCCGGAACGGTATTGTACGCCCCCTTCATTGTAGGGTTGTAAAGCAACTTTAATTGAGAATTGAGAATTGAGAATTGAGAATTATTTTCGCCTGTCATTTTCAATGCTCCATCCTCCATCCTCCATTGATTGATGATTGCCGTGGCAAAATTGGACAACTGCGAGGCGGTGTTGGGGTCTGAGCCGTCGGCTATGAGTTGCACTGCCGCCGTGCCGCGATTCATATTCTCGTTGAAATTTTCGCTGAAAACAACCACCATCCCATAATCGCCGTTTTTGAGTACGGATTCCACCTCCGAAATGTCGTTAAGATATTTATCCACAATAAAATACTCACTTTCCGACAAGCGATTGACAATGGTTCGCGTTGCCATATCGCGACTTGGGTCAAACACCGCCACGTGCGTGTTTTTGATCTCGGTACTGATTCCAAAGCCAAAGAGAACCACCATCAAAATCGGCAGCAACAGCAGGATTATCATTGTCCACGTATCGCGGAAAATGTAGAGAAACTCTTTTTTGACAAAAGCGAAGAATTGAGAATTGTTCACTCTCAAAGCAAACGCATACGACTTTTCCTTTACAATATTATCTTTCATACTTATATCTGTTTTTATCTTAATATATTCATTATCAATTCTCAATTTTTAATTCTCAATTCTGCATTCTCAATTCTCCCTCCTCTCCGCTTTCCTTGCTAACTTTGTAAAAACCTCGTCCATTGAAGTTGCAGAGAATTGTTTTTTCAAATTTGCAGGCGTGTCAAGGGCTTCGATTTTGCCATCAACCATAATAGACACGCGATGGCAATATTCCGCCTCGTCCATATAATGCGTTGTTACAAAGACAGTTATTCCTTCTGCGGCGGCTTTGTAAATGAGTTCCCAAAATTGGCGGCGTGCGGCAGGGTCAACACCACCGGTCGGCTCGTCCAAAAACACGATTTCGGGACGGTGGATAATGGACACCGAAAATGCCAATTTCTGTTTCCAACCCAACGGCAAATCCTTGACAAGCGTGTTTTTCTCGCTCTCGAAGCCCAACGAAGCAAGCATTTGGTCAATCACTATCGGGATTTCGGCACGCGGCACTCCGTAAATACCCGCGTAAAGGCGCATATTTTCCCACACTTTCAGGTCTTCGTAAAGGGCAAATTTCTGGCTCATGTAGCCGATATGCCGTTTCACCTCTTCCGACTGCGTGGCAATGTCGAAACCTGCCACCGTGCCATTTCCCGACGTGGGCTGACTTAACCCGCACAGCATACGCATCGCGGTGGTTTTTCCCGCTCCGTTAGCACCCAAAAAGCCGAAAATCTCGCCTTTTTCTACTTCAAACGAAATGTTATCAACGGCGGTAAATGTGCCGAAACGTTTGGTTAAATTTTTAACTTGTATTACTGACATATTATTTTTTGACATTATTTTTTGACATTTTTGTTTGACATTTTTGTTGAATATGGGGTGAAAAAAACATATTAAACTTTTATATATTTTTACAAAATTACAATTTAATGATTTCTTTAATCAAATTTTTCCTTGCATAAAATGCTCGACTAATAGAGCCGTGTCCCGGTCCTTTTGTCCTCGCTTGTATCCATTTGCCATCTGCACCTGTCAAAGCACTAAATCCTTGTGTAGCGCACTTATTCCGAATAAATTCGTAATCTTGTTCAATCTCTTTAATGATTATATCATCTTCTAAAAAATCAAAGGATTGGACTTTTAACAATTTTGATTCGATATTATGTTTGCCATTCCACGAAACTGCACAAAAAACAAGTGATTTTAATTTTTCCCAACAATGGCTCTTGAAAAAGGGAGTTTCAATTAAATTTTGAGGATTTATCATCGTAATTGCAAAGGTTTCTTTGGGTATCCAAACTCCTTTTGGTTGATAAAATGCTGTTGATTTTAACTCAAAACCCAATCCATTGGGCGCTTGTTTGTTATCATTGGTTAATCCTGCTAACCATTCTAATGTTAGTCCCTTCCAACCTTTATTTTGTTTTCCATCAACAAAAGTCGTAATTCCGTATTTATTTGCCAATTCTGCTAAATCTTGCCCAATAAATTTTTCAAGATTTTTTATTGCTATTATTCTTGTTACCATAATTCATTGCCCCTTATTTGGTTTAACCTGTTTATTGTCAAATCAATATATTCTTTTTCTATTTCAATTCCGATGTATTTTCTGTCCCCGATTATTTTAGCGGCAACTCCTGTCGTTCCGCCGCCATTAAAGGGATCGAGAATTAAACTGCCCTCGTTGGTTGAGGATAAAACTACTCGTTTTAAAAGCGCTAACGGTTTCTGTGTCGGGTGTTTGCCGAAAATTTTTTCATCCGGTGCAGGCGTTGGGATACTCCAAACGCTACGCATCTGTTTATCAGGCATTTTCATTTTGTCTTCCTTAAAAATGCCTGTTTTCATCTTTTCGTAGTTAAAAATATGCTTTGCTTTCTTGTCTTTCTTTGCCCAAAGCAATGTTTCGTGGCTGTGAGCGAAGGTCGTACAAGCAAGATTGGGCGCAGCATTAGGCTTAAACCAAGAAATATCGTTAAGTATGTGAAAATTAAGTTTTTGTAGGATATAGCCACATTGGTAGATGCTGTGATTTGTGCCTGAAATCCAAATCGTTCCACCCGGCTTCAAAATGCGGCGACATTCCGAAATCCACTGTTCGTGGAAATCCAAATCTTTCTC
>JAISTU010000072.1 GCA_031272415.1 Bacteroidales bacterium
AATCGACAGCAAATGATTGGATTTGTCCATTCGGCGATAACACCTGCCTTTTACTGCGACCGGCTTTATCGGATATTCAGCGATTGCCAACATTACAATCTGTTTCCCTTCGTAATCAACGACTTCGGCATCGGCAAGCAGAAACGGTTCGGTTTTGCTTTTTATCTCGTTGAGCCAGGTTTGAACGGTCTCTTTGCCGAGAGTTACGCCCGCTGCTTTTCCGCTGTCACTGACGCCAACATACACCCGCCCGCCTCGCGTATTGGCAAAGGCACAGAGCGTTTCGATAACTTCTTCGTTGAAAGAGGTTTTGAACTCGGTGTATAAATCTTCGCCTGCGGCGAGCACTTTTTTCAGTTCGTTGGCTGTCATAACCAATTACCCTTTTTATTCACCACTTTGAAGAGAGATAATATTCTTAATCTCTCTTTGGCTACCTTATCTTTTTTGTTATTCCTGATTGCTATTCCCATTTTACCGTTTTATGTAAATATTTACTGCCAATTTGCAAAAATACACCTTTTCTTCAATTAAAAATTAAAAATTAAAAATTAAGAGAGATTTTTCAGAGTGTAGATTTTTTGCATTTTGGGAGAAAAATATTGTACAATTTGATAAAAAACAATATATAAAACATTGAAAATCAAGTGTTAATGTTCAAAAAACGTAACGCATTATTTCTCTGTAATTTTCTCCTCCTTCGTCCATTTTGGTAAGGCAAGCCATGCCATTGCCTATACAAGTGTTAATTCTTAATTTTTAATTTTTAATTGAAGAATTTGTGTATCTTTGTATTTTATTTAAAATTAAGTAGAGAAATCAATATATATGTTAAATTACATTAGATGGGATGTTGACCCTGTGATTGTGCAGGCAGGACCGGTGAAGTTGGCGTGGTATGGTTTGTTGTTGGTAGCAGGATTTATTTTTGCTTACATGACTTTCAAAAAAATAGCCATGCGTGAAAAAGTAGATATGAGACTGATTGAAAAATTTGCAATATGGACAATCGTTTGGACAATTGTGGGCTTGCGATTAGGGCACTGTTTGTTTTATGATTGGGCTTATTTTAAAGACCATATTTTGGAAATTTTTGTTCCCTTTGAACAGACAAATGCAGGGTGGCAATTCACTGGTTTTCAAGGGCTTGCAAGTCATGGTGGCGTAATTGGTATTATTTTATTTACGCTTTATTTTACATGGCGAAAAAAAATCAATTTACTTTGGTTACTTGACCGTTTGGCGATAGCGGTGCCTGTGGCTGCCTGTTTGGTAAGGTGTGGAAATTTAATGAATTCTGAAATTATTGGCACTTTTACTTCTTTGCCGTGGGGATTTGAATTTATAAAAGTGGACGGCGAAAATGCTCCTGCTCGACACCCGACACAAATTTATGAGGCATTGGTGTATATTTTGCTGTTTTGTTATCAATTATGGTATTATTTTAAACACTCAAAGGGGCATATTCCGGCGGGTAGGAGTGTGGGAACGCTGTTGGTGGTCATTTTTACGGCGAGATTTTTGATTGAATTTGTCAAAGAAAATCAAGTCCCTTTTGAAAATACAATGACCTTGGATATGGGACAATGGTTAAGTATTCCTTTCATTATCTTAGGGTTAGGATTTTTGGGCTGGTCAATTTTCAAAAAAGATTATCCCACTGCGACAAAGCCTAAGTCGGAACAAAAAACAACTGTTTAATCGGTAAATCAATCATTTATGGGAACAAATTTGAGCAACGTAAATCAATATTTTTCGCAAATTATTGCACAAAATTTGCAAAATGCAGAAAAAAAGGATACTCCTCAAATGCAGAAAAAAAGAAATTTTGCTGCACAACTATTTGAAAAAGAAGGAGTTCCTCATAGAAACGATGAACGTTGGCGAAATTTCAATTGGAACGACATTGTTGACAATTCTTATCATTTGACTTTTGAGCCAAAAAGTCATCAGTCGCCGGACAATTTTTTTACGTGTTCAGCGCATGGATTGGATACATATAAGTTTATATTTCACAATGGTTGGGCGATTTATAAGGATTCTCCGCTGATGATTTTGCCCAATGGAGTGGTCATTGGCAGTTTAAAATCTGCTCTCAAAGAAACTCATTATCAATCTATTATAGATAAAAACATATCTCAATATGCTGATTTTGAGCATGTTGGATTATATAATTTGAACCGTAGCCTTTGGCAGGACGGTTTATTTGTCTATATCCCCGACAATACTGCGTTAGAGAGAGCCATCCAATTGGTGAATGTGCTGCAAACGACTGAAAATCTGTTTATTAACACACTACATACCATTATTTTGGGCAAAAAGTCGCATCTCAAATTGGTGCATTGCATTGATACGATTGAAAATAAAAAGATTTTTCTCAACGGAGTAATGGAAATTGTGCTTTCCGAAGGAGCGTCTTTGGATTATTTAAAAATGGAAAACGCTGATAAACAGTCCGTTCTGACATCTCAAACTTTGGTTTATCAGCATGCAGACAGCCTTCTTAAAACGCATGTTAATAGTCTCAATGGCGGTCGTGTGCATAACACTTTGACCGTTCATTTGGACGGCAAAAATGCAAAAGCCCATTGTAATGGACTGTATTTGCTTGATAAACAGCAACATGTATCTCATGCTGTTTCTATTTATCATCATGTTTCCGATTGCCAAAGCACACAAAATTATCACGGTATTTTGGACGAGCAAGCGAAGGCAGAATTTACCTCCCGCGTTTATGTGGCAAAAGATGCACAACGCACTCAATCCGAGCAATTAAACCGCAATATTTTGCTCACAGATACCGCCTCTGTCAATAGCCGTCCTTTTTTGGAAATTTATGCTGATGATGTGAAATGCAATCACGGCGCAACAGTAGGACAGATGGATGAAGAGGCTATTTTTTACCTTAAATCACGTGGAATTTGTGAAAAAAATGCCAAAAAATTGTTGCTCCATGCGTTTGCAAAAGAAATTGTAGATAAAATTGCTATTCCTTCTTTGGTGGAATATTGTGATGAATTTGTTCAAAAACGACTCTCCGGCGAGCCAACACGTTGCACCAATTGCACTGTTGCCTGCGAAAAACCTATTGATTTTCACCTCAAAATGCCTGAGATTTGATGATTAAATTTTGATTATTAAGACAAACGGTTACAGGACAATGAAATTTTGATCAAAAATGATAATTTATATTCCGTTTATGACCTTTGGGGTTTGTGCTTACAGAATTATTACGGAACAGGACTGAAAATCAATTTAGTTGAAAATTAGAGGGGAGAGAGAGAATTGATAGTCGAGAATTATCAATTATTTTGCTCCGCACTTGCGCACGTCCGTAAGACCTCACGTAGTAAAATCCATGACTTTCTCCCCATGTAACCGCAACATTTACACTCACAATCGCCGAGTAACATTTGGACTTTGTTTTGTTTAGCAAACTTATCCTCGATTGTGATTGCCTTAATATGTTGTTCATGTCCCTCAGTTCGGGGATTTGACTACGGCTTCCTTCAGATCCGCGGTCACCCGCAACACCCTTGCCTTCATCTGTATGGTTGGCGTTACTAACCTCCATTAAGGACTTCCACCTGTTAGCCATGAAGTATGCACGTCGCACCAAAAAAAGACAGCGAGAAAAAAATCCCCACTGTCTTTCCTTTACCGTCATTGTGGCTTGACTTCGCAACCCCTGATTACTTTATTCCGCAGCCGATGTATCCCATTGAATTGGGATATTGCGAACTTGTATCGGCTCTACTTTTGACATATTTGAACCGACATTGCCGCTTGGCGAATAAATATAGAATTCTACCATGACCACCTCTATTGCGGCAAGCGACGCAGGCACGACACTGAAAGCAAATTGATACTGAACAGGGATACCTGTGGGATTTTCTTTTTGACCGCTAATTTCCGAGTAAGAACCGATTTCTCTGCCTTCAAAAGCATTTCCTTTTGTATCGTATCCTGTTACACATTCTTGATTCCCATTTCCGCACGATTTTCCCAAAGCGGTTTTCACGCCACCTTTTTTGGCTTTCACAGCGAGCGTTAGGATAACGTTTCCTGTTGCTTTATCGCCTACGCACGAGGTAACGGTCATTTCAATCAGTTGTTGAGCATTAATATCCATAGCAACAAAAGTTTCGTTGCTCATATTAATGCCCGTTGTCGATTCACCAACTTTTCTAATAAACGAACCGAATTTCGACCCTTTCTTTTCCGTTTTTGCAGGTATGGAATCGTTCTTCGACTCTGTTTGAGCCATTACACTGCCGGCGGTAAATGTTACCAAAACTGCTGCTAAAATGATTTTACGCATGCTTTGAACAATTAAATTGTTAAACCCTACTATTTTCAAGCATTTCGGACTATGCTTACTGTTTTTGCATGGTATTCGTCCCATGGTTTGTGCTGCGTCCATGTGCAGTCGGTTGTCTCCGATAACTTCTGTTATAAACTTTTGATTTGCTACCATAGTTTTAAAATGATTTAAATTATTGAATATTTGTATTAAAATTAAATTACAAAATAGAGAAGATAGGCAAGATTTCCAATGATATAAAATCTTGAAAATCAGGTAAATCTTGTCAAAATCGTGGATTAGACGATTGATGATTTTTAATTGCTCAAATGCACGTAACTCATTGATTATCAGTGAGTT
>JAISTU010000087.1 GCA_031272415.1 Bacteroidales bacterium
CATGTGGTTTAATTCGATGATACGCGAGGAACCTTACCCGGGCTCGAACGTATGATGAATAATATGGAAACATGTTAGTCGATAAGACATTATACGAGGTGCTGCATGGTTGTCGTCAGCTCGTGCCGTGAGGTGTCAGGTTAAGTCCTATAACGAGCGCAACCCTTACTGTTAGTTACCATCAGGTTATGCTGGGGACTCTAGCGGAACTGCCTATGCAAGTAGTGAGGAAGGTGGGGATGACGTCAAATCAGCACGGCCCTTATGTCCGGGGCGACACACGTGCTACAATGGTCAATACAGAGGGCTGCTACACAGCAATGTGATGCTAATCTCAAAAATTGATCTCAGTTCGGATCGGAGTCTGAAACTCGACTCCGTGAAGTTGGATTCGCTAGTAATCGCACATCAGCCATGGTGCGGTGAATACGTTCCCGGGCCTTGTACACACCGCCCGTCAAGCCATGGAAGTTGGGGGTACTTAAAGAGCGTAACCTAAAGGAGCGCTCTATGGTAAACTTAATGACTGGGGCTAAGTCGTAACAAGGTAGCCGTACCGGAAGGTGTGGCTGGAATACCTCCTTTCTGGAGAGTCGCTGACTTAATATATTTTATAAATTTTTACGCTGCAAATCTTCACTTTTTCAATTTTTTTTTCCACATAATCTCCTTGTCTGAACTTTGATTTTCGTATGATTGATGTGATTTTAAAATTGTCTGAACCACTGATTTTCGTATGATTTTTTTGATTTGTGTGAAATCATAGTAATCATATTAATCATTCAAAATCATAGTTCAGACAAGGGTGGTGCGGGAAAGCCCGCAATGACGAGTGGAGTGAATGGCGCAATGTATATCATTTTTTTTGCATTTTCGCACCAAAACGTTCTAAAAAATGGAGAAAATACATGTAAAAAAAGGCGGGAATTAACCCGCCTTGAACTTCTAATAATAAAGAGTGTATTTCTTATTGTTTTACAAACTTACCTCTGTATTTGCCGATTTTGATAAAATACATTCCTTGCGGTAGATGTGAAATATCAAGAATTATTTCGGATTGTTGATTGATGATTGACGTTTGTTGAACACGCCCTAAAACATCCACAATCTCCACAGTCTCACCATCTTTTAATTGCTCATTTTTAATTTTTAATTCAGAAGAGGCAGGATTGGGGTAGATTTGTAATGCAAGGCTACTATTTTCTGTTACATTTGTTTGATTTTCTCTGGTAACAATTATAGTGTAATTTTTCTGTGTAATACTATCAAGTGCCGTAACGGTTACACTAAATGGATTTTGTCCCACATTGAGTGGAAAATTACCACATCCATTAACAGTTGCATTTGTATCGTTCGCCTTTGCATTGATAGTAATTGATGTAACATTATATGGCACTGTTACAGTGTAATTGAGGATGTTTGTATTGAAAACAGGTGTTAATGTTCCTTCATTGACCGTAAGTGTGTCCAAATCAGCATTGTCGGTTTGTAAAGCCACATAAATAGAAACAGGATTTGTATAATAATGCGAGCCTGCTAATTGCCATGCATTATTTTTGTAATATTGAACTGCCAATAAATATTTTCCTGTATCAGCCGTAATTTTATCACAAGAGAAGTCAATCGGATTAGGATATGAATCTCCTGCTGTAAGCCCTTCATTTTCATCTACTTCTGCAATTGTTTGTATCACTTGTATAGTGGCAGTGTCTAACAAACAAATGCGATATTTTCCTGAATAAGTGCCTGTTATATTGTCATTTAAAAGGTTAACTGATACTAACGCATTTTTCCCTTTAACCAATGTATCTTTGTCAAGTATAAAATTAGAATAAGTTTCTATTTCTGCATGATGATAAATGGTAAAGTTCACTCTATTGGCAAAAAGTTGAGCGTCAGGAATTTTTGTCCATTCCCCCGAAAAAGGTCTAAAATATATTGATACATAATAGTTTCCGGGCAACAAATTGGACATGCCTGATGTAGTAAAAGTGCGATTGTGTATATATCTTACGGGCAGTGTTGAGGTTGAGGTTAAGATTTGTATGTATCCCATGAAATTATCATTGGCATCAAAAACAGCCGCAGCATATTGACCCGAAAAATAATCCGACCCAAGATTCCACACGGTTGTAGACACAGAAAACCCACCTTTATAAGGAATTAACGTATCTGAAATGGAAAGCGAATCATATAACATTATATTGAAAGCAGTATCAATTTGATCTCCAATTTGTGGTTCAACGCCGACAACAATTTCTTGGTCTTCATTGTAGCCATTATCGCTCCCCCCTGCTCCTTGTGAAAGCGGATTTAAAGAATCTACATAAAAATAGCCGTTAGAAGTGCCCCCCCAGCCCCAATTGATATGAAAATAATCATTCTCATCATAACCATCGCAAACAAAAGCATGACCGCTGCTTGAATTATATCCTGCATAAATGACCGGACGTTGGGCATCCAATTCGGATTTTAACAATCCTATCCATGCTGCATCTGAATAGGCGCTTCTATAAACGCCATGCAGACTGTTTTTGTAACCAAAATTGTTTTTAAGAGCAGAAACAGTACAAGGACGTGAGGAACTATTAACAGGTGCAGAACTGCCACTTGTGCCGTATTTCATTTCAACACTTACGCCGCAATGATACATAAGCGTGGCAATGGCTGTTCTTGCTGTCAAAGAACTGCTTGTGTTGATACTGTTTGGCATATTTGCCCAGTCGTAAGTTGTGGTATCAAAATTAGCCGATAAGGTACCGTAGGTTGCATGCGTATAAGAGTGAGAGCCTGTCCCTTGTACGGGGTGTTGCCAATAATTCATCACCTGAGCCATCGCAGTGGCGACACAACCTGTATAAGTACGTTTGTTTGTCGACGTGTCATAAGGACATAGTAAATTATAAGTTCCTATGCCTGACGTACTTCCTTGATTCCAAGTGCTTGTCAGCAGAGGTGCGACTGATGATTTATGCCGTTTTTGGTTCACATTGTTATAATAATCTGACCATCTCTGCTCGATGACCATGTTTATAACTATGTCATTTTCAACAACATAATCAATAATTGCTTTATAATTATCAAGCCATGCTCGACAATTTTCAGGCACATTATTGGGGTCAAAATATCCTTCTTTGGAATATCCCAAAATAGGTACAACACGGTCATCACCCGCCACAATCACAAATCCTTGATTATCAGCATTGAAAACGTAAAAATACGTAATGCCGTCTTCAACAGATTTTTGATGATTGTCCTCAACTCCCTCTGTATAAACCAATTGCAGATTTAACTGCACAGGTAAAATACTATTCAACTGACTTTGTTGAGACAAAAAATGCTCTCCAACTGTCTGCGCCTTTTCCACCGAAACATGAGCCGCAAAAGCCCACATTTGCCATAAACTAATACTAATGATAATGCAATACTTTTTCATCTAAATAATTCTTTAATTTTGCTTTAATAATTCAATAAATAATAAAATGCAAAAATACACTTTTTTTTCAATTAAAAATTAAAAAAAAATTTTTTTCAGAATGGAGAGATTTTTTTTGCATTTTGGGGTAAAAATGTTCTAAAATTAGACAAAATTCGCATGTCTGAACCATGATTTTCATAAGATTTGCAGGACTATTTTATGATTGTAAAGACGATGCACGCACCGTCTCTACATTATTTTAAGAAGTCCCCCCATGAGGGAAATTTAGGGGGCTTTTAATTGACTACAAACTTTCCTCTCCAATTTCCAATTCTCACAAAATACATACCTTTTGCTAAATGCGAAACATCAATTATTATTTCGGATTGTTGATTGATGATTGACGTTTGTTGAACACGCCCTAAAACATCCACAATCTCCACAGTCTCACCATCTTTTAATTGATAATTTTTAATTTTTAATTCAGAAGAGGCGGGAATGGGGTAGATTTGTAATTGATTTTTCAGGCTCAAAGTTTGCACGTCATTGCTACTTTTTACATAATCATAATGCACGGTAAAACCGCCGGCTGTTTGAGATGCATCAGTCTGAAATTTAAAAAGAAGTGCCCCATAACCGGCATACATTAGCGGGTACATTTTTAGCGTATCCGGTGGCATAGAACTATTAGTGTACACTTTGGTTGAAGACATACTTGTGTATACTATCAACGCATCCGAAGGATGCACATCAAATTCTGAAAACCATATTTTTACCGAATCAATCTTTTCAAACATAACTACCCACATACACTCGTAATTATTTCCATAATCATATTGTCCGGAGCCATCGGAAAAAGATCCGGGGCAACCAGATAAAACAGTCGTAGCAGAGCAAAATACCTCATCTATATCCGAATAATAATGGGCTTCCCACCCAGAGGCATTGACAGAAGAGTCGGACACGAATTTAACCAATAATCTATTACCTGTGCTTTTAACCAATAACGACGGCAAAGTACCACCGTGCCAAGCCAGCAAACATGGGTCAGAGTCCGAATTACCATCATAAACAAACACCGTATCGTGTCCAAATTCTGTATCAAAACGGGTAAAATTAAGCGTAATTTCGTTAGCACCATCCACTTGTATCAGCCATCTGCAATCCAAATTATTGGAGTAATTAGCCCCTTCACTTGTGCCGTCCGAAAAAGTACCTGAAGATTTTGTTAACACTTTCATTCCCATACAAGTAAATGTCGCTGAACTATCAAGCCCTACCGCATACCAAGCCTGCTCAACGGCTGTATATTCTGCCGAAGGATTACCGTATAAATCCTCTGTTGCCTGCAAACTGCCCTTGTAGGCATCCCAATAGCGGGCATATTTGGGTAAATAATTGGTCAAAGTACGGTACGCAATTCGCTGTGCTTTGGAAAGTCCAATCGCATTGACGGTATAACTGTTTCCCAAATCATTGACTCCACTGCCGCCATTGGAGAGCAAATAAAACCAATAATTTTGCACACCGCTGTTGATATGCACACCTCCGTTATCAAATGTTGTGTCGGGTGCAATCCAATATTGACCGCGATAGGTATTGGGCTGTTTTGTGGACGTAGATTTTGGGTCAGCCATAGAACGCAAGGTCTCGCCGGTGAGCGAAATTTGGTCTCCCAATGTCCAAGCGGGAGTCGGATGTGCTGAAAATTCAATGCAAGTCCCAAAAATATCCGCAAAAGATTCATTTAATGCCCCTGACTCCCCTTCGTATGCCAAGCCGTCAATGCCATTATGGAAAACTACCAAATGCGAAAATTCATGCCCTACAATATCTAATGACGCAAAAGGTCCGTAATCTGTGCCATCTCCGCTGCCGATAGCAAGCAAATTGTAAGGCGACTCCATCGCGTAAGCATTGTTTCCCATACTCACTTGTAAATCAAGCGTATTATAAAATGCTCGCGTTAAACCGCCCGAATCATCATAACTGTTCCTTGCAAACGTATCTCTGTAATAATCAATAGATTTCTCTAAATTCCAATGAATATCAGCCTGCGGAACAGGATTGGCGACTGTACCGAATACGCCGGTAGAACTTTTAAATAATGTTGCACCAGGGAAAGTATACGTATTTCTATCTAACGTCCTTGCAGACGTAGCATCAAAAGTCTGCAAATTGCGGGCGCTGTCTTGCAAAATATACTCGCCCGAACTTTGTGTGCAAGTCATAGATTGCTGACCGCTGTACAAAGTATGTCCTACTGCCGGCACATCAACATCGGTTATCAGGCTGATTTTCTTTAAAATAGCCCCCTTTTCTGCCCCTACAAAAATGTTGTACATTCCTAACGGATTTCGCGTTTCAACACGTACTTTGTATGCCAAAACACCCTTGCTACCATTATTGTCTGATATATTTGCAATAACCGTTTCCACATTTTCATCGGCGAAGATAGTAGTATTCTGTATTGCCTCATGCAATTGGTTAAATAACTTTAACCGCATATATATTCTTGCAAAATTGGTCGCAAATTGAGGCGTAATTTCCGGATTAGAAACTTCATCTATATTGCTGATAATCTGACCGTTAATGGAAGTCAATTGCCCATTTTTACTGTGTAAAATTACATTTGCTCCATCAACAGGAATCCCATTAAAGTATTGCTTTAAAACGGTATGTGTAAATCCGTAATTATCCGTTTTTTGAGAAGTTTGAATGAATGAATAATCATCACTCAAATTCAGCAATTCATTCAAATGTGAAAGAACTGCATTTTCGGCAATATTTTGCTTTGCAGTAGAGGCAAAAAATGAGCCTGATTTATTGTCAAACTGCACCGAAATTTGTTGCCACGGACTCACCATTGAAGGCATTTTGACCGTTTGAGGTTGCCCAACAGTCTTACTTACAATTTGTCCGGGAATAAGAATGGGTGATTTTTGTGCATAAATATTGCAACTACCCGCTATAAAAAGTGCTAATACACTGATTGTCAATCTGTTTTTATTCATATATCAATTGTTTTTTATTACTGTTTTTTTAAACTATTCAAAACTTTATAAAATTCCAACACTTGCGGGGAAATACCGTCTTCGCTTGCTCCCCACACAATTCTGTTATGCTTATTTAACGTGGAAATTTCCAAAAAATTGTACATATTGTTTGGTTTATTGCATTTATAGTCCAAAAATTGTTCTGCTTGTCTAAAAAATTGCTCACAAACATCTTTATCTATTGTTTTAATAATTTGATTTTCAGACAATAACTGACCATTTGGTAAAATGCGGTATGTATGCACCTCACCCGTAAATCCGCCTCCGTAACCAAAACTAATTTCCACCACAGAAGAAGGTGTATCTTTTTTTTGCGTAATTATCTCATTTACAGTCGATTTGCTAACCATACAAGCACACAAAAGGACGCTCACCATTGTATATATCAATTTAAAATTCAGTATTTTTTCCATATTTTTTTTATCTATTTTTGCAAAATTACACTTTTTTTTTGAACTGAAAGTTGAAACATATTTTTTTTACGGCAACCAACCATTATACAGCCCTTGCTTTTCCAATGCAATTAAAGATTGTCCAACTGTCTCTTTATCAGCCTGATAGGTAACGCCATACCAATTAGAAGAGGTCGGCAAAACTTTCACCTCCATTTGATTTGTTTTTATCAAATTATCCACTACCGAAGGAATGTAAAATTCTGCGTCATTTTTGTGGGCATTTTCTTTTAAAAATTGTGCAAAAAGTGTCTCTATTTTTGCAAAAACAGCAGGATGAAATCCCCAAAAATTCATAGATACTTGTGCAAAAGGCGACAATTCCGTTACACTTCCATCGGATGCCGTATTGAGAATTTTTTCTCCTATTTTTGCAATTTTTGTATATTCTTTCACTTCTATAAGTTGTTGATTATTAGATACATTACAAATTCCCCGCGAAACAGTTCCGTTTTCAGAAAGTGTATTTTGCAACAAATAAGCCACCATTGCCGCCGCTTCGGAGGTCTGCATAGAAAGCGATTGCAGATATTTCGACATCATTTCAAACGCATTTTGTCCATAAAAATCATCGCCGTTAATGACCGCAAAATAAGTATTTACTGCCTTTTTTGCCGTCAAAACCGCATGAGCCGTCCCCCATGGCTTTTGTCGCTGTAATGCACTTTGTTGCGTGCCTACAAACGCATTCAACTCCTGATATACATACTCAACAGCCAATTTATTGCGATATTTTTTGACAATAACATCTTCAAAATCCGCCTCAATATCTTTTCTAATCACAAACACAATTTTTTCAAAACCATACCTGACCGCATCATAAATATTGTAGTCAATAATGGTCTTTTTATCCGTTCCAAATTGTTCAATTTGTTTCAAACCTCCGTAGCGACTTCCCATACCCGCCGCCAAAACAACCAATGTAAGATGATTCATGTTTTTTTATTAAAATTTTGTTCCTTTTTGCAAAAATACACATTTTTTTTAGTTGAAAGTTTTTTTGTCAGATAAAAGAATTAGAGGTCGAACAAAAGAAAATAAAGGGGGCGTGAAATTACGTTTGAAAGGAGGTGAAACAAAGAGTTTAGAAATACCGTTTGAGAATGAGATGGGGAGCGATTGTATGAGCGAATATAAAGCCTATAAATATAAAGATACACTTTTTGACAATTAAAAATTAAAAATGGAGGTTGAATTAAGAATTGAAAATGGAGCGAAAATAAGAAACGGTGCAGTAGGAGGTACGGGTCAGACAGAAATTGCCCACTTTTAGAACGTTTTGGTGCGAAAATGCAAAAGGCGGATTTCTTCCCCGCCCTCTCACACCCCTGAATTATGCACATCGCACAAAGGGAACGAAGTTTTTTTGTGTGAAATCATAGTAATCATTTTAATCATTCAAAATCACAAATGCAAAAAAAAAATCTACACTCTACACTCTAACTTTCAACTTTCAATTTTCAACTCTCAACTAAAAAAAATGTGTATTTTTGTATTTAGGTTTACCTTTTGAAAAAATAGACATAACAAATAGATATAATGTATTCAATTTCAAATAGTTTGTTACAATGAAAATCGCAATTATATACACATCTAAATATGGAACAACGGCAAAAATGGCGCAAAATATTGCTTCTCAATTAGCAATCGCTCCGCAAATGCAGTTGTATGACTTAAAAAATGGTGTTTGCTTTGACTTAACACCTTTTGACACGATTGTTTTGGGAACTCCGATTTATGCAGGGCAACCTTTAAAGTTGATGAAACAATTTTGCAAAATCAATACAGAGCAATTGATGCAAAAACGCTTACTGCTATTTGTTTGTGGAATGGAAAAAGACAATAGTAAACGACAACAAGAAATAAAAAATGCTTACCCTGAACAAATATCACAACATGCTGATTGTGTTTGCTTTACAGGCGGTGAATTTATTTTTGAAAAAATGAACTTTATAGAGCGTCTGATTATCAAAAAAATTGCAAAAATAGGTAAAAATATTGTACAAACAGACAAAGAAAGTATTCAAAAAATAGTAGATTGTTTAAATTTTAAAAGTAAATAATGCAAGTAAATATTTTTGGAGAGATTGAAACACAGGCAATTACAGTTGAAAATGCCGCAAAAACAGCGGGAGTTTCTGAGGCTACCATTCGCAATTGGATAAAAACGGGCTATTTGGATAGTCCAATCAAAGGCTATATTACCTCACTTTCTCTTTCAAAATTTATTACTCAAATAATAGGAAAAGAAAAACTGAACGCTCGCGCCAACAAACTTAAAAAAAACAATCATAATCATATCGAACTTTCTGAATTTATTGAAAAACAATTGATTACAGAAAAAATGAACGAGAATTTATGGCAAGATTACGAAAACTCTTTGTCGGAATCGTTCCGCAACAAGGAGGGCATTTATTACACGCCCGAAAATATCGTTATTGATATGATGAAAAGTATTGAAAACGTGAGCGATAAAATATTTTTAGACCCTTGTTGCGGAGGTGGAAATTTTATAATTCAGGCGTTAAAAATGGGATTTAAGCCCGAAAATGTTTTTGGGTTTGATACAGATAAAAACGCTGTGGAAATAGCGAAAAAACGAATTTTTGAACATTGTGGCTGTAAAAATGAGAATATAATTTGTGAAGATTTTCTAAAAACAGCACAAAAACTAAACAACAAATACGATTACATTTTTACCAATCCTCCTTGGGGAAAGAAGTTGCAAAAAAATATAAAAGACGGATTTTCAGTAATTTATAACACAGGTAAAAGCAATGATACAAGTTCTTTGTTCTTTTTTGCATGTTTGTCGTTGTTGGCAAAAGGCGGAAAACTCGGATTTTTGCTACCTGAGGCATTTTTTAACATTTCTACTTTTGAAGATGCACGAAAACGTGCATTGGAATTGAACGTTGAGCGATTGATTGATTATGGCAAGCCATTTAAGGGACTTTTAACGCGGGCACAGGCAATAATATTGAAAAACGAAACAGCAACGGATGGTAGTTGTCATTGCGGGTTTGACCCGCAATCCCCTGACAAAGTTCATATTCGCAATCAGGTTAGTTTCAGTAAGTTGCCAAAGAAAATATTCAATTTTTGGGCAAAACAGGATGCAGAACAGGTAATTGAACACGTTTATTCATTACCGCATATTACGCTCGAAAATAATGCACGCTGGGCTTTGGGGATTGTTACAGGAAATAATGAAAAAATATGTCAAAAACTTAAAAAAGAGGGTGTTACTCCGATTTTTCGCGGACAAGACATTACGGCAAATGGCTTGAAAGAACCGACTTTGTTTATTGATGAAATTGATTTGAAAAAATGCCAACAAGTGGCGCCGATTGAATTTTATAAGGCAAAGGAAAAGTTGATTTATCGTTTCATTTTCAATAAATTGGTTTTTTATTGCGACAAAGAGCAAAATTTTATTCTTAATTCGGCTAATCTTTTAATTTTGAATGAAAAAATTCAGATTTCAGGGCAACAATTAGTTGATTTGTTGAACAGTGATTTTATGAATTTTATTTTTCAAAATATATTTCATACGCACAAAATTCTACGGGGCGATTTGGAATGTTTGCCAATTCACGCCGAATATTTCGCAGAGAATAAGAATTTTGACGAAAATAAATATCTTGATTATTTAAAAATAAAAAAAGAAAATGGAAC
>JAISTU010000143.1 GCA_031272415.1 Bacteroidales bacterium
ACGTCTCTTTTGCATTGTCTGAACTTTGATTTTAGTATGATTTATAAGATCGGCAGGATTATAAAATTGTTTGAACCACTGATTTTCGTATGATTGATGTGATTTATTATGATTTTAAATAATCACACAAATCATTAAAATCATTCAAAATCAAAGTTCAAACAATGCAAAAAAATCTACACTCTACACTCTAAAAAACTCTACACTCTAAAAAAAAGTTTTTTAAGTTTTAATTGAAAAATTTGTGTATTTTTGTATTTTTTTTTAACTTAAATAATTAACTTAAATAAACATCGTAAAAATATGGGAAAGATATTTAAATTATTAGCAGTATCGTTAATTGCTTTATTATTAGCAAGTTGCACGGGAGGCGGTTTAGACAACAGTCCTAAAAGTATCGAAAAAGCAATTTACACTCAATTTCAAAAAGGAAATTATGAGAAGGGTGCAGAAATCTTTTTTGATAATCTTGCAAAGGAAAGTGGAGAAGAGCAGCCAACCGCCGAAGAGAAAGCCGAATCTATTAAGGCATTTACACAAAAAACAAAAGAAAGTTTTGCCGAAAAAGGAGGTATCGAAAGTTTTGAAATCGTAAAAGAAACGTTTGCAGAAGACGGTTTGACTGCCGAAGTAGAAACAAAATTTGTCTTCGGAAACGGTACACAAGACACAACCACAACCCAATATGTCAAACAAGACAACGTTTGGAAAATAACTTTATCTTTTGGGAAGTAATTTGTTTTACACCACAAAGTAAGGCTTGCTCATTTAAATAATAGGTAAGCCTTTTTTATATGTTCGCAATTGAGAATTAAGAATTAAGAATGGAGAATTGAGAATGGAGAATTGCCCAATTTTAGAACGTTTTGGTGCAAAAATGCAAAAAAAATCTAAAATCGTAAATCTACACTCTACACTCTACACTCTGCACTCTACACTCTACACTCTACACTCTCCACTCTACACTCTACACTCTACACTCTACACTCTGAAAAAAAAGGTTTTAATTTTTAATTGAAAAAAATGTGTATTTTTGTAAATATGGCTAATTATAGAAAAATATTGATAGACAAATTAGAAAAGTTCATACGGACTTATTATAATAGTCTCATTATCAAAGGAGTAATATTAAGTTTGACATTTGCATTATTGATGTTTTTGTTGCTGGCTGTGTTTGAGTATTTTGCATATTCAAATTCTGTGGTCAGAGGGTTGATATTGTATGGTTTTTTGGCGGTTAACTTATTGATAATCACATTTTTAATTATAAAACCGTTATTAAAAAAGCATGGCATAGGCAATCGGCTTTCGTATGCAAAGGCAGCGGTTATTATTGGTAATCATTTTCCTGAAATTGAGGATAAGTTGCTCAATGTGTTGCAATTAAGTGATATGGCAGAAAATTTGGGCAATAATGTTCAAACCGATTTATTGTTGGCGTCAATAGCCGAAAAAACAACACAAGTGAGAACTTTTAAATTTCATGCGGCTATTGATTTGAAAAAAAATATTCATTATTTAAAATTTGCTGCCATTCCCATCATTTTGATTGTGGCGGGATTGGTTTGGAATTACCACATTTTTACCGATTCTACACAAAGAATTATCTCCTATAATCAGCATTATCAAAAACCTGCTCCATATAGTTTTGTTGTTGAAAATCAATCACTTACAGCATTTCAAAATGAAGATTTTACACTCAAAATAAAAGTGGAAGGGCAAATTGTGCCGCAGGATGCTTTTATTTCGATAGATAATATTTCTTATAAATTGACCCAAAACAGTGCGGACGAGTTTAGTTATGAATTTAAGAACTTACAGAAAAGTGTTGATTTTCAACTGTTTACGGAAGAAGTACGAACACCTTCTTATCAATTGAGTGTGTTGCCCAAGCCACTTTTGATTAGTTTTTCCATGCATGTTGAATATCCGTCATACGTGCATAGACCGAATGAAATTTTGGATAATATGGGCGATATTACCGTGCCGCAAGGGACAAAAATTACGTGGAAATTCAATGCCAGAAATACAGATGAAATTATTTTTGAATTGCCCGAAAAAACGTATAATTTGAATGTTGAAAAAGAAAGCACTGCATTGAGTTTGAGGTTAATGCAAAATTTATCTTACACTGTTGCCAATAAAAACCGCTATATGACAAGTGGAGATTCTTTGCAATATTTTGTTACTGTTGTGCCAGACCAATATCCTGCGATTGATTTGAATATTATCAATGATTCTGTGTTTGCCGACCGTTTTTATTTCAAAGGCACGCTCACGGACGATTATGGTTTCAGTAAGTTGCGATTTGTTTACGGAGTTTATGATAAAGAAGACAAAGAGATTGATAAACAATCAGTTACGTTGCCTGTGCGGGAAAATGTAACTTTGGACGAATTTTATCATTATTTTGATGCACAAACATTGAATTTACAGCCCGGACAGCGGATAGATTATTATTTTGAAATTTGGGATAATGATCGTGTAAATGGCTCAAAATCAACAAAAACATCATTGATGACATTTACTTTGCCGACTTTGGAAGAAATTCAACAACAGCAAGAGAATGCCAATGCTCAAACGCGTTCGGATTTAAGGCAATTGCTCAAAAACAGCGACAAAATTTTGCAAAAAATAGAAGATTTAAAGAAAAAAATGGTGCAACAAGAGCAACCCACTTGGCAAGATAAAAAAGCAATGGAAAATTTGCTCCAACAATTGCTGCAAACCAAAGAAGAGATTGAAAAAATAACCCAACAACAAGCCCAACAACAGGCTTTGACCGAAAAATATAACCCCGAACAATTGGAAGTCATTCGCAAACAGGAAGAGTTGCAAAAGCGATTTGACGAACTGTTTTCTGATGAAATGAAGCAGATGATCAAAGAGTTGGAACAATTGCAGCAACAAAATCTCAACAAAGACAAAATGAACCAATTGTTGCAAAAAATGGAACTCTCTATGGAGGAGTTAAACAAGCAATTAGACCAAGATTTGGCACTCTTTAAACAGTTGGAAGTGGAGAAAAAACTCAATGATGCCATCTCAAAAGCCCATAATTTGGCAGAAGAAGAGAAAAAATTGTCAGGCAAAAGTGAGTTAAAAAATTCGGATATTGAAGACTTAAAAAAAGAACAAAACGCTGTTAAAGAAGATTTTAAGGCATTGCAACAGGATTTAAAAGATGTTGAAAAATTAAATAAAGACCTCGAAACGCCCTACAAATTACAGAAATTGAGTGAGTTACAACAAAAAATTACAGAACAATTAGATCAGGCACAAGACAATTTAAATAAAAATCAAAAATCAAAAGCGTCTCAAAATCAGAAAGAAGCCTCTCAAAAAATGGAGGAATTATCCGACGAAATTCAGCAATTGATGAACGAAAATGAATTGCAAAATTTGGGAGAAGATATTCAAACCATGCGACAAATTTTGGATAATATCATTAAAGCATCATTTAAGCAGGAAGATGTGATGTTGCGTACCACAAAAACCGATGTGCGTGACCCTAAAATGAAGCAAATTTTGGAAGACCAATTTAGGCTCAAGGACAATCTGCAAATTATATCGGATTCTATTGCTGCCGTTGCCCGCCGTCAGACAGATGTTGAGCCGTTTATTACCAAAAAAGTTACCCAAATTATCAATGCACAAGAGCAAATTATGCAACTGCTCAACACCTCACAAGAGCCTACACAACAAGCCTTTTACAACAATCGAAATGCACAAATTGCCTCCAATCAACAGGCATTGATGACCGCATTGAACGATTTGTCGTTAATGATTGCCGAATCGCTTAAAAAAATGCAGGAAAAGAAAAAACAAGGCGGCTCTTGCTCCAAACCCGGACAACAACAATGTAATAATCCCAATAATAACGGAAATAAAGAAGGTAAATCAAAGTCAATGAGGCAATTACAAGAGCAATTAAATAAACAATTGGAAAATGCCCGAAAACAAATGGAAGGGCAAAAAGAGGGTCAAAAAGAAGGACAAAAACCAACACAAGGCAAACAATCCATGAACGAACAATTGGCAAGAATGGCTGCTCAACAAGCCGCTATCAGAAGACTTGTGCAAGAATATCAAGCCGAACTCAAAAAAGAAGGAAAAGGATATAACGATGATTTAAATCAATTGCTCAAAGAGATGGAACAGACTGAAAAAGAATTAGTTAACAAAACTATTAACCAACAAACCATCAATCGACAACAACAAATTTTAACACGTCTTTTGCAGTCGGAGCGTGCCGAGATGCAGAGAGAAAAAGACGAACAACGTCAATCCCGCGAAGCATACGACATACCCAAAAATAACGTTTTACCGCCCGCCATTGAACAACAATTTAACAAAAAAAAGGAAACCGAACTCTATAAAACAGTGCCTCCCGCACTGAATAATTATTATAAAGAAAAAGTAAATACCTACTTTTTGTCTATAAAAAACTAAAAATTTAATTTTTATTTTTTAATTTTTAATTGAGAAAAATGTGTATCTTTGTAAATTACTCTAAAAAAAATATTTAATAAATATAGAAATCATTTTTGTATGAATAGAGAAGAATTTATCGAAAAAATAAATAAAGTTTTGGCAGAAGAGTTCGAGGTAGAAATATCTGATATTCAGCCTGATGCAAACATTAAAGAAACTTTGCAATTAGACAGTTTAAGTTTGGTTGACATGGTGGCTTTGATTGAAGAAACATTTGGAGTTACCGTCAAAGGGACTGATATTGTTAATATTAAGACTTTTGGTGCGTTGTATGATTTTCTTTACGAAAAAATAGATAAAAACTGATGTTTCCACTCAAAAAAGGTAAAGAAATTGAGACGCTTATTGCACAGCGAGAACCGATTGTGATGGTAGATGCTCTGTATGATTACGCTGAAAATGAGGCAGATACAGGTCTGACTATTACGCAAGAAAATCTGTTTTGCGATGGACAACAACTGACCGAAACAGGTCTCATTGAACATATTGCTCAATCGGCATCCGTTTTTGTGGGTTATAAAGCGTGGTTAGCGGGCAAACCGATTGCAATGGGCTATATTGGTGAAGTTAAAAAGTTTAAACTCAATACTTTACCAAAAATTGGGCAAGAAATTCAAACAAAAGTAAAACTTTTACACGAAGTTATGGGACTTTTGCTAATGGAAGCCCAAACGTTTGTCAATGGTCAAATGATAGTCAATTGTCAAATGAAATTATTCCTTAATCCTGCATAAAATGGTAGCAACGTTAGACACCTATTTTGAAGTTGAAAATATTATACAATTACCTGATAGTGTTGTATTTAACGTGCGGTTAAATCCATATTGTCCTATTTATGAGGGACATTTTCCGGCGCGACACATTGCCCCAGGCGTTTGTCAAATAGAAATGATACGCAAATGTGCCGAACAAATATGCGGTAAAAGATTGATTATTAACTATTTAAAACAATGTAAGTTTTTAAAATTGATAACCCCTGACACCCATTCGCATCTGAAAATTATATTAAATGTATCCCCTGCGGAAAATATATACCATGTCAAAGCCGATATTATTGACAATGACAATGAATTATGTGTTAATTTGACGGCTGAAATGACACCACAGACTTTTAACGAAAACTAATTATGACCAATATTATCATCAATATCTATCTTTTTTTGAGATCGCGTAAATGGCTGCTGTACATATTGTTACTCTGTAGCAGTGCATTTTTTGTGTTCTTTGGCGTTCAGATGAAATTTGAAGAAGATATAACCAAATTGTTACCCGAAGACAAAATGGGAGGCTCGGAGAGCATAGTTTTTTCCAATTTACAGGTCAAAGATAAAATTTTTATACTCTTTTCACAAAAAAACGGACAAAAAGAGCCGGATAAATTGATAGAAATTTGTGATAATTTTATAGATTCTCTTACGCAACACGACACGGCGGCTTTAATAAATGATATTTTGTATCATATTGAGCCTGAAACGATTGAGAATGCAATGCAGTTCTTCATGGAACATTTGCCTGTTTTTGTAGATACAAATACGTTGAAACAATTTGATAATCTATTTACACAGCAACATATAGATTCTGCGATGGAAGAGAATTTTCTTTTAATCAATTCGGCAGCAGGGTCTCAATTTGCAGAAATGATTTGTCAAGACCCGACAGGAGTGCGAAATACACTTTCGGCTACTTTCAGAAAAATGACAGAAGGGCTGGGCGGTAATTATAAAATTTGTAATTTGCACTTCTTTACGCCCGACTCAACAATCGCTTTGGCATTTGTTACGCCAACAGTTTCTTCAATGGATTCCAAAAGTAGTATCAAATTGGTGGCTTTGATTGAGGATGAAATACAATCTTTTCAGGCACAAGATACAACACTCACCATTCAATATCACGGGCAACCTGTGCAAGGGGTGTTTAATGCCCGACAAATTAAAAAAGATTTATGGACAACGGTTGCCATTTCGGTGGTGATTATTTTTATATTGTTAGGGATTTGTTTTCGCAATAAATCTACGCTTTTACATTTATTTTTGCCACTTTTGTACGGCGCATTTTTTTCGCTCACTTGCATGTATTTTATCAAAGGCAGTATGTCGCTGATGGCTGTTGGTCTGGGAGCAATAGTGCTGGGAGTGGCATTGAGTTATTGTTTGCATATTTTGACGCATTATAAATATGTAAACAGTGCAGTCAAAGTGTTAAGAGATGAGACTTTGCCTGTATTTTTGGGGTGTTTGACCACTGTTGGGGCTTTTATGGGCTTGCTTTTTACGGACTCGGATTTGCTGATTGATTTTGGACTTTTTGCAAGTTTTGCCATGATAGGGACAACCATTTATTGCTTAATATTTATGCCACAATTTTTTAGCGGAACAAATAATCGGCGCTCTGCAAAAATATTCAGACAAGTTGAAAAAATTAACTCTTATCCGTTAGATAGACAGCCGTTTGTCATTATTGGAATTGTTGTAGTGAGCATTTTTTGCTTTATTGCCTCATTTTGGGTTAAATTTGACTCTAATTTAAAAAATATTGGCTATTTTGAGCCTAATATATTGGCATCACAAGACTTATTAAATTCCAAAACGGCGGGCGGAAATACCACTACTTACTTTGCCTCTGTCGGTAAAACGTTAGATGAGGCACTTATTTACAATCAACAAATGAGTACTCGTTTGGAAAAATTGAGCAAAGAAGGAAAAATTGCCAAATATTCACAAACGGCGAACCTATTTTTGCCTCAAAAAGAACAACAACAGCGAATTGCGGCTTGGAAAGACTATTTTTCAGAGCAAACTATTGACTCTATTGAGCAAAGATTGGATAAAGCGGCAAAAAAATACGGCTTTAATCCCACTTTTTTTGCTCCTTTTTTCCGCACATTAGAACAAGATTACGAACCTGTTTCCCTTTATGAGGCTGATATTTTACCGTCTAATTTGATGAGTAATTTTATTGAAAAAGCAAACGACACCACTTACATGGCTTTTATACCCGTGCAATTGTCCAAATCAAAATGGATTGAAGTTTGCGACAGTCTTACACAAAATAAACACGTTTTGGCTATCGATGGCATGTATTATGCAAGTATTTTGGTCAATGTAATTAAAGATGATTTTAATACGGCACTGTGGATTTCAATGGGATTTGTATTTTTGGTGTTGATAATTTCGTTTAAGAAGATTAAATTAACCATTATAGCCTTTATTCCCATGGTTTTAAGTTGGTATATTGTGCTGGGAATTATGGTAGTCTTTGGTTTGCAATTTAACCTTATCAATATAGTAATTTCGACCTTTATTTTTGGTATTGGTGTGGATTACAGTATTTTTGTAATGAACGGATTGATAGCGGATAAGCGTAAAAATGCAAGGATGTTGTTGCATCATAAAACAGCCATTTTCTTTTCTGCATTAGCATTGATAATAACGGTAGGGTCGCTTTTGTTTGCCTCACATCCGGCTTTGGAATCGGTCGGTATTCCCACACTAATCGGCATGAGTTCAACGGTTTTGATAAGTTATTATTTGCAACCGTTTTTGTACAGATGGTGGGTGAAAAAAGAAAGTTGGAAAGAAATTTTTAATAAAAATTATAGTTAAAAGAAACAGATAAAATTATGTATAAAAAAATCATATTGTTCTCATTTTGTTTGTTTTTTATATATTGTGCATATTCTTTGGATATAAAAATCAAACTTTTTCAGGATTTTGAAGTAGAGTCATGCGTTTTGCAAGTAGAAACAGGAAAATACGCTATTTTGGGAGATAATGTTAAAATATTGCCCGCCGATTTGGAAACATCTGCACTGCTGACCATTACCGCCTTTGAAGGTAAAATTAAAATTGAAAAAGGGGTGCAGTTTTTAGGCACTTTTTCAAGCGTTGAATTTTTGGGGACAAAATATACCAATAATTTTTCGCTTAAAATTGCCGAAATACCCGTAAAACGCGTCTATGAGGAGAATTTAAGTGTGCGAATTAACAATGGATTGCTCACCATTATCAATAATATAAGTTTGGAAAAATATGTAGCCGGCGTGGTGCAATCGGAAGTTTTTGGCTCTTCAAACGATTTAGAATTTTTTAAAATCCAAGCCATTGTGTCGCGAACTTATTGCCTTGCCAATCTAAACCGACATTTAGCACAAGGAGCCAATTTATGTGACGGCACTCATTGCCAATCTTATAAAGGAAAATGTACGCAACCCAACATATTGCGCGCGGCTTACGAAACTTTTTGTGATGTTGTGGTCGATACCGCAAACAGATTGGTTTCTACGGCTTACCATTCCAACAGTGGCGGTATGACGGAGTCGGCACTCAATGTTTGGGGGAAAGATATGCCTTATTTACAGGCAATTAAAGACACTTTTAGCCTGCGTGCCCGCAATGCCCGCTGGGAAAAAACAATACCAAAAAACGCTTGGACTGAATTTTTTGTTAAAAATTACGGCGATAAATACACACAAGCACCACTGCAATCACAAATTATGAAATTTGAACCCGACACACGACAAGCATATTGGATAATTGATGCCGACACCATACCCACCAAAGATATAAGAATGTATTTTAAATTGCGGTCGTCCTTTTTTACGGTTGCTCCGAAGGGAGATGCAGTGGTTTTGCATGGCAGAGGTTACGGACACGGTGTAGGTTTGAGCCAAGAAGGTGCTATTGAAATGGTTAAACAAGGTTACGGAGCAGCCGATATTTTAAAATTTTACTACATAGGTACAAATGTAATAAAATATACCGACATAATTGATTTATAAAATTTTTTGAAATAAAACTTGTGCGTAGGGAGGTAGGTTATCCGTGCTTCTCTACGCTTTTTTATTTCTGATTTAAAATGTGTGCAAAAGTGTATAAATCAGGTAATTGCAAGTCGGGAGTAAGTTCAATATCATTTTTTGACGATAAAAACACCGTTTTCATACCCGCATTGACCCCAAAAAGCATATCTGACACACTGTCTCCTACCATAATTGAGCGGGAAAAGTCAATCTGTGGAAAATCCTTTTGAGCCTGTAAAGCCATACCTATATTAGGTTTCCGCAATACACTGTTTTCCGAAGCCAATGCAGGTGCATAATAAATTTTATTGACTTTATAATCAAGCAATTGCTGCATATATTGGTGAACATTCTCCAAATCCTTTTCGGTCATCAAACCCTTTCCGATACCTTGTTGATTGGTTACGACAATAATTAGTCCAAAAATACCGCTTAAAATGTCAATTGCCTCTTTTACACGCTCTAAAAGCACAAATTCTTCCTGTTTTTTTACATAATCACCAATAATACGTTGGTTGATAACACCGTCTCTGTCCAAAAAGAGTGTCCATTGAGGTGTAATTTGTCGCCCAAAATGACTTTCTATACTCAATTTAAAGCGTGTTGAGAAAAGTTAAAATATTTTTTTCTACTCTTTGGAGGAGTTTTTGATTATCTGCTTTGGCAAATTTTTCACCTGTAATTTGCTCATACAGTTCAATATAGCGATTGGAAATTGCCTCCACTTTTTGGTCAGTCATTGGGGGTGCGATTTGTCCTTGTTGCCCGCTAAAACCATTCTCCAACAGCCATTGACGCACAAATTCTTTGGAAAGTTGCTTTTGTTGCTCGCCTTTTTCAAAACGCTCTTGATAGCCGTCTGCATAAAAATAACGGGATGAATCCGGAGTATGTATCTCGTCAATGAGATATATTTTGCCATCTTTTTTACCAAATTCATACTTTGTATCGACCAAAATAAGTCCGTGTTGGGCAGCAATTTGCGTACCTCTTTCAAAGAGTCGATAGGTATAATCTTCCAATACGGCATACTCTTCTGCACTGACCAAATTTTGCCGAATAATTTCTTCTTTTGAAATATCTTCGTCATGTCCTTGCTCTGCTTTTGTGGTAGGAGTAATAATGGGCTGTGGAAATTTTTGATGCTCTTTCATGCCTTCTGCGATGGCTACGCCACAAATTTCACGTTTTCCGCTTTGGTAAGTGCGCCACGAACTGCCTGTAAGATAGCCTCTTATAATCATTTCAACAGCAAATGGTTCACACCGATGTCCCACTGTAACCATAGGGTCAGGCGTCGCAATTTTCCAATTCGGGCATATATCCGCCGTCATATCCAAAAATGAAGATGCTATTTGATTGAGTACTTGCCCCTTATATGGTATCGCACGGGGCAAAATAACATCAAATGCTGAAATCCTATCGGTAGCAATCATTATCAATAAATCATTGTTGATAGTATAAACGTCTCTAACTTTTCCTTTATAAAAATTTGTTATATTCGGCAAAGAAAATGCCGTCTGCGTAATTACATTATCCATTATTTATTTTATCTTTCTTTATAAATTAACTTAAATACAAAATTACACAAATTCTTCAATTAAAAATAAAAAACCTTTTTTTTAGAGTGCAGAGTTTTTTTAAGTGTAGAGTGAAGAGTGTAGATTTTTTTTTTGTATTTTGGGATAAATTTGTTCTAAAATTTGAAAAAATGTTAAAAAAAAAGTAAAAATGGGGTAAGTAATACCTCACCCCATACACAAACTCTGTAAGATGTTGATAATCAATGAAATCTACACTCTACACACTAATTTTTCTCTTTGTATTCTTTTCGGTATTCCAATTGTTTGTACATGATAGTTGTATCCGGCGAGGTAGTGTCTTGCAGCAATTGGTGCAAAGGTTCTTCATATTGCGATACAAAATGTTTCACTTTATAACACGTTACGCATGCCCAGATAATATTCGCTATCACAAACAAAGCCACTAATATAAGCAATATTTTATTGGTTATTTTACGCATTTTATTCTATATTTTTTAAAGGGTTAATACTAAATTTTTGATAGGCATTTTCGAGTTCATCTAATTGAATATCAAGTAATTTCATACTTTTAAACAAAAGTGGCAATTCTTCATTGAAAAAACGCTCTTTTCTCAGGTGGATAATTTTTTCTAATGCACCTGAACACATAAACGAACCCAATCCACGCCTATTCTCAACAATATCAACATTTTGCAGATAATCATACGCCCGCAATGCAGTATTAGGATTGACCTCTAAAAGCGAACCCAACTCCCTCGAAGACAATATTTTATCACCTTCCTTCCACTTTCCTGTCATTGCCTGTTCGCAAACATAATCCACAATTTGCAAATAGATAGGTTTATTTTCGTTGAAATTCATTTTATACCTCCGTTTCTCTTAATCTAAAATAACTCAAAACCCAAAATAAAACTGTCCCTGCTACTAAAAGAATGTTCCTACACAATTCGTATGTAGCATATTGCAAGTTAAAATCTCCACATCCACTGACCACTTTTTCTCCAATAAAATTAAAATGTGTCAATAACCCCAAAAAAACGCTTACCACAATTATCGCCTCAACACAAATTACAACTGCATAAACCGCAACGGCTTTTAATAATGCACGTTTTTTGAAATAAACAGAGGCAAATAACATTGTGGATTGGCAAAATAGAATAGTTAAAAACGTTCCAACTTTATCGGCTGCGTCGTCTTGTAAGAAATTAAAGCACAAATCCGCTGTATATTTATCAGCAATGGGCGAGGGCAACACGTAACCCAGCAATATGCCTCCTGCAAAAATGACAAATACCGCCACAGGAACATAAACATGAACAAGCAGAATGTTGGTAATCGTTTTCTCCAAAGTGGTGGCAGGTAAAAGCAAATATTGTATTGCTTTGTCCTTGTTTTTGAGGGAAGTAAATATGCTCGCCGACCAACCGATTATCAGTATCAATGCAATTCCAAAAAACATTGCCAGCGTATCAGATACAACCACCACAGGAGAATGCAAAGAACAATAACTTACAAACAATACTACCGCAAATCCTGTGATAATTCTTATTAACTCTGTCCTTCTATTGTCAATAAAAAATTTGGACAGCAACAAACCTATTCTTTTAATGGATATATTACGCATGATTTTCAATGTTTTTAGGGTTAAAAATGTTGTTTATAGCCTCTTTGTTGAACATGGCAGCATTAAAAAGCAATTCAAGGTCTAATTTAGACTCCAAATTGTTCCTGTTTTGCAGAACTGCTAAAATTCCATTGAGGTCATCTTGTTGATAAACAATGTCTTCCTTCGTGCATTGCTGTTCATTAAACCGCACAAATTGAAGTTTTTGAGTAATTTTTTCAGTGAACTCATTGAGCACAATTTCTCCATTATCCAAAATGACCACAGCGTCAATCAAACTATGCAGGTCGCGGACTTGATGAGTTGAAATAATGACCAATTGCTCCTCTGAAACAGAAGCCGCCAACAATTGCCTAAAAATGCTCTTCGATGGTATGTCCAAGCCGTTGGTCGGCTCGTCCATCATCAAAATTTGTGCATTAGTAGCCAAAGCAAAGGAAATAACAACCTTTTTCTTTTGACCAAACGACAATTTGTCCAAGTACGTTTTTGTGTCCTCAATTTCAAACGTTTTTAAATAATGTTCAAATTGGGAGTAGTTAAAATCAAGATAAAACGGCGACAAAGACCGTACATAATCTTTGATTTTAAGGTGTGGAACAAAATATTCTTCGCCAAGGAAAAATATTTTTGATAAAACATCGGGGGCACGTCTGACGGCATTTTGACCCAAAATAGTCGGCACACCGCATTGTGGGAAGCATAATCCCGACATGATTTTGAGCAATGTTGTTTTTCCTGCTCCATTTTTGCCTAAAAGTCCATAAATATGTCCTGCTTTTAGGCGAATGTTCAAATCTTTGAACAGTACTCTCTTCTTAGAGTATCCAAACTTAATCTCCTGTAAATCAATCATTTTTTTAAGAAATTTATTTATTTTATTTAACAATTTAGTGCATTAGATTACTAATGCACTACAAAGATACACTTTTTTTCAATACAAAAAATAATTTCGCGAAAAAAAAGTTGCAATTCTTTTATATTTTATTGATTATCATGGAAATAAAATTTTCAACGTTTTTTGTCTGAACTTTGATTTTAGTATGATTTTTTTGATTTGTGTGAAATCATAGTAATCATGTTAATCATTCAAAATCATAGTTCAGACAGGGGGGCAAAAATGCAAAAAAAAAATAATTCTCAATTCTCAATTCTCCAATTTTCAATTGAAAAAAAATTTTTTTTTTTTTACTTTTAATTTTTAATTGAAAAATTTGTGTATCTTTGTAAAACCTTTATCATTTTTAGGTGGTTAATGTTGTTGCTCAGGTGGTGGAATTGGTAGACACGCCACTTTGAGGGGGTGGTGCGGGTTCCCGCGTGCAAGTTCGACTCTTGTCCTGAGCACAACTTTTTTTTATTATTTCTAAATTTTATCAAATTTGTCAGCAGAAAAAAAGAATATTGTAGAAATCATGTCTCCTGTCGGCTCTTATGAGTCATTGATGGCAGCCGTACAGGGCGGAGCGGACGCCATTTATTTTGGGGTCGGGGCTTTGAATATGAGAGCACGCTCGTCTGTTAATTTTTCATTAGAAGACCTCCAAAAAATTAGCCAAATTTGTCAAAAAGAAAATATACGTACATACTTGACAGTCAATACAATAGTATATGATAATGAAATTGAAGAAATTCACCAAATTATTGACACCGCTTTGGACTGTAAAATCAATGCTGTTATTGCCTCCGATTGGGCGGTAATCAATTATTGCTCTCAAAAAAGTATGGAGGTACATATTTCAACGCAATGCAATGTTACTAATTTTGAGGCGGTAAAATTTTATGCTCAATATGCAGACGTAATGGTTTTGGCGAGGGAATTAAGTTTAGAGCAAACTGCAGAAATTATACAACAAATTCATTCTCAAAATATTACCGGTCCGTCAGGGCAACTTATTCGCATTGAACTTTTTGCGCATGGTGCTTTGTGCATGGCGGTGTCGGGCAAATGCTATTTGAGTCTTGAACATTTTAATTTTTCTGCCAACAGAGGGGCTTGTTTGCAGCCCTGTAGGAGGACTTACAATGTCAAAAGTTCTGATAATGAAGTAGATGTTCTCATTGATAATGAATACATTATGTCGCCAAAAGATTTGTGTACAATTGGTTTTTTAGACAAAATTTTATCCGCAGGTGTAAAGGTGCTAAAAATTGAAGGCAGAGGGCGGTCGCCTGAATATGTTAAAATTGCAACGAGTTGCTATAAAGAGGCTGTAAATGCTTATTTTTCAGGCGATTATAACCAAAAAAACATTGATAAATGGACATCTGAACTTGAAAATATTTACAACAGAGGCTTTTGGGATGGCTATTATTTGGGGCAAAAATTGGGAGAATGGACGCAATCATACGGCTCACAAGCAAAAAAAACAAAAATTTATGTTGGAAAAGTAACCAATTTTTTCTCTAAATTGAGCATCGCTGAAATAAAAATGGAAACACAAAATTTGCAAATCGGAGATGAATATTTTATAATCGGATCAACAACAGGCGTTTATGATGATATTGTTGATGAAATACATTTAGATTGCCACCCTGTCTGCGAAGTGAAAAAGGGCGACCTTTTTTCCATAAAAACCAAAGAAAAAGTACGCAAAAATGACAAAGTTTATAAAATAATTATCAATACATAATCTCCGTTTTACATTCACTCTTTGAGCCATTTTTTTTTGCATTTTGGGATAAATTTGTTCTAAAAAATGAAAAAAAACGTCTGAACAATAATTTTAATAAGATAAAAAGCTGAACAAGTTTTTATTTTATGAAAAAAAAAGTTGAAAATTTTATTTTCTTGACAATCAATAAAATAACACAAAAAAACAACTTTTCATTTTTCATTTTTAATTTTTGATTGACAAAAAAGTGTATCTTTGCAAACGGAGAGATGGCAGAGTGGTCGATTGCGGCGGTCTTGAAAACCGTTGAGGTGAAAGCCTCCGGGGGTTCGAATCCCTCTCTCTCCGCATAATAGATTGATAATGAACAGATTAAAAAATATTGGACTCTATTTCGGCTCTTTTAATCCTGTACATAATGGGCATCTGCAAATTGTAAGATACCTTTTCGGGTTAGAGCAATTTGACAAAATTTGGCTCATCCTTTCCCCTGCAAATCCATTTAAATGCAACCAAGAATTAGCAAATGAAAACAGCAGATTGGAAATGTTAAACGTCGCTTTTGATACTTTTAATTATGTGGAAATCAAGGATATTGAACTTTCTCTTTCGCGTCCGTCTTACACTTATCGAACACTGGAAATACTAACAAAAGAGTATCCAAATTGCCATTTTTCGCTCATTATGGGTGAAGATAGTTTAGTAACTTTGCCTACTTGGAAATGTGTGGAGAAAATTATAGGACATTTTACCATTTACGTTTATCCGCGTAGGGGCTACAATGCCGATAAAACTTTGCCGAATGTGAAAATGGTTGAGCCTCCTTATTTGGATATTTCCTCCACTATTATTCGCCAAAAAATTAGAAATAAAGAAGATGTAACTACTCTTTTGCCTCCAAAAGTGTGGACTATTATTCAAAGGGAAAAATTGTATGGGGCATTGTAAAAAAGCACAATATTTTTTTTGAAAAGAATACAATAAAAGATAAATAATGACGTTTAGATAACATATATTGTCAATTTGAAAAAGTTGTGTCCGTGACAGCGAAAGCGGGACAGTAGAGCGGGATCTATGCAATGAAACGGGAAAACCGAAGTGCCACAGAGTAGGAATAACAATTAAAAAACAATAGCAATGGCTAAAAAGACATTTTTATTATGCTGTGCCTCTTGTGTAGCACTGTGTTTTTTTATTTCCTGTCAATCAACGCAAGTCGCTGTTGAGATAGAAGGAAAATACAGGATATTGCAATATGTAACTGTAAATATTGCAAAAAGCGAGCATAAAGAAGAATTGGCAGCATATAAAGATAGTTTATATATCATCAACGCACCCCTAAAACAACTCGTTGAAACACCTTCTAATAAAGATAGCATTGCGAGATTGAAAAAAGAAATCAGCCGACAACAGTCAGCATTTA
>JAISTU010000183.1 GCA_031272415.1 Bacteroidales bacterium
TAGAGTGTAGAGTGTAGAGTGTAGAGACGTTGCATGCAACGTCTTTACTTGTATAGTCTGAACTTTGATTTTCGGATGATTTATGTGATTATTATGATTTTAGATAATCACACAAATCATTAAAATCATTCAAAATCAAAGTTCAGACAATGCAAAAAAAAAATCTACACTCTTCACTCTACACTCTGAAAAAAAGGTTTTTAATTTTTAATTGAAGAATTTGTGTATTTTTGTATTTTATTTTAAAATTAGATAAAAAATGGGAAAAATATTTTGTAAATTATTGATAATGAGTGTTTTTTGTGTGTATTATAGTGTGTTCATTCATGCACAATCGGGGCAAAAAACGGAGGAAAATCCTAAAAATACACTTAAATTTTATTATACACTGCCAAAAAACAGTTATACACTCTTACTCACAGTCCAAAAGGTAAGCCTTTTTAAGGGACCTTTTGCAGATTATGCCGAGCGACTAAGTGGCTTGTCGTATGTTATTAAGAATGACAGTGTTTGCTATCAAATTACATCTATTTTATTGAATGTCAATGCATTACCGGATGGCGAACAAATGTATCCTGTTTTTATTCCCCAAAAAGCAGGAAAAAAATATCACTTTGACGCCAACGGATTTTTAAAAGAAAATATATATATTGCTGATTATCAAAAGAATACATTGCTAAAAAATAATCCCACAAACTCAACCCCGATAGAAAAAAAACGTTTTCCGTTGCACGTGGGAAATGAATTTGTAACTTATTATGACACTACATATATCTCTCAATTACAAGAAGATAGCACTATTATTTCTATACCTGTAATCACAAAACGGCAAGCCCCAAAAACCACTTTGGCAATGGCGCAAGATATTATCAAAACAATTGAACAAATAAGAGAGCAAAAATTGTTGCTATTGACCGGCGACCATGAAACCGATTATTCACAATTGCCTTTGATGCTCACTCAATTAAAAGAGCAAGAAGATGAATATACAGCACTTTTTACAGGAATACAAGAGACTGAAAATGAGATATATACGCTTTATTATTGTCCAACCTCTGCCCAAAAAGCCGATATTTTACAAATTCCACTTACAGGTTTAGAAAATGGAAAATTATTACCTAATGAATTGAATATCTACTCATTACGTTTAGAAAAAGTTGCATCCCCGAACATTATGGCTCAACAAGTGGCAACTACTCAAGAAAAAGGCAAAAAACACTACTTTTATTACAGACAACCTACCTATTACAAAATCAGTCTCTGCAAAGGAAACCAAATTTTGCAAACATTGGGGACTTTTCCATTGGCACAATTTGGCGTCGTTTGCTCTTTGCCACAAACCGACAAATGTACATACAAAAGAGATGATTTTACGGGTGCATTAAAAAGTGTACAATTTCACAAGAAAAAGAAAAAATATTGATAATCAAATATTTACACATTGTCTTTGTCGGGGCAACGGCATGCCTTGCTCAAATGTCCTCAAAGGGACAAGACTTTCAGGTTAAATACTGAAAAAAACTTAAAAATTTTATCCCTTTGACAATCAACAAAATATAAAATAATTGCAACTTTTTTTTCGCAAAATTAACATCAAAATATTAACTTGAGGCGTTTTGCCGTTTGCATATTGATTTTTGACTTCTTCAACCAATTTTTCAAGCGGTTTTTACGTGTGAGATATATTTGGTAAGTTAAATATTAATTGTTTGAAAAATGAAGACACTATTAATGATTGGGATGCAGGAAATTTTGGTTGTCGTTCTGATTGTACTGTTGCTTTTCGGGGGTAAAAAAAATACCCGAACTGATGCGCGGATTGGGCAAAGGCGTGAAAAGTTTCAAAGACGGTATGAATGATATTGGAACAGATATTAACGACAACAAAAAAAGTAGTGCAGAAAATGAGCAAGAAAAATAGTTCTCAACTTACTTTTTGGGGACATATCGAAGAACTGCGTAAAATTTTGTTCAAAAGTTTGGCTGTTGTGGCAGTTTTTACGATAGTCGCTTTTGTGTGCAAAAACATTCTTTTTGATATTCTATTAGCCCCGTCAAAGTCCGACTTTGTAACTTATCGGCTGTTTTGTGTTTTAGGGCAAATATTGCATATTGATATTTGCCCTAAACCATTTGATGCACAATTGATTAGCACTCAACTTGCATCACAATTTATGATACATTTGAGCATTTCGTTTTATGCGGGCATTTTAGTGGCATTGCCATATATTTTATATCAACTTTTTCGCTTTATTTCGCCTGCGTTGTACGAAAACGAACAAAAATATTCGTCGAAAGTTCTTTTCTTTTCGTTTTTCCTCTTTGCCACAGGAGTATTGTTGAATTACTTTTTGATTTTTCCACTATCGTTTCGGTTTTTAATCACATATCAAACTGATGAGGCGGTGGCAAATATGATTACGCTCAATTCGTATGTTGATACTTTAACGATGTTATCACTGATGATAGGTTTAATGACTGAATTGCCGATTATAGCGTGGCTGTTGGCAAAACTCAACATTCTCTCTGCTTCATTTATGCGCAAATACCGTCGCCACGTAGTTGTCGTTCTGTTAATTGTCGCGGCTATTATCACACCCACAGCAGACATTTTTACATTGTTGCTGGTCTTTGTGCCGATATATTTGCTGTATGAAGTGAGTGTGGTCATAGTGGGAAAAGTGAATTTTTGAAAAATAAGCAAAACTATTTTTCACAAACACAACTTCTTTTCCAATATTTTACAAGTCAAAAAAAATCTTTTATTTTGGCAAAAGATTTATATATTACTTCGTTTTTTGACGTATAAATATGACGTATCGCGTCTATAATTTACGAAAAAATCAAATAATGGAGAAATGGCAGACTGCGTATTTACATATTTGATAATGAATGTTTTAACATGTATGTTTTTCTCCCCCAAAATGCAAAAAAAAAATAATTCTTCAATTCTCAATTGAAAAAAAAAGTTTTTTAAATTTTAATTGAAAAAAAGTGTATCTTTGCATTTTAGTTTTAAATTTAATATATTTTAGTAGTAAAAAAAAAGTAAATTCATTGATTATGAAAAAGTTAGGATTATTAGTAGGAGTTATTGCATTAGCAATTGTAGTTTCATCTTGTGATGAAAAAGCGAAAGAGTACACAGGGACATATCAAGGTGATATGATTTCAGCAGGCAAAACAATTAAGTCGGACGCAAAGATTTGGATTGGCGGTGTTACCGAAAATCAGGTTTATTTAGATGGTTTAATTCCATTGACCAAGCAATCTGATGGCGTTTTCACAGGCTCCGGTGAAGCATTGGCTACATTTATCAAAATGTTTTACAGCAATGAACAATTGGACAAAATTGAAAATGCAAACATTACCGCCACATTTAGTGATGACGTGCTTGACATGAAAATGACCTATGATGTTGTAGTTATCGGTGTTCCCGTGTCAGCGACCGCTATGTCTTTCAATGGGAAAAAAATCTCAAAAGAAAACAAGACACAAGAATAAAAATTTTTTTTTAAACAAGTTATTTGAATAAGTTTTTATTTGTTAATTTGAAAAATAGCCGATAGGGACACAAAACATCGGCTATTTTTCATTTTTGAAAGTTGGAAGTATGTGTAAGTTGAATATTTTTTTTGTTTTTGCTTGCGTTTGCTGTGTATCGTGCAGTGTGTGCCACATTACGGGAAACAAAGTAATTGTAAAGCAGGCTTTCCCCATTTCGCAGTTTGACAAAATAGAATCAAATGTTTCTGTTTCAATCATTTATTCACAAAATGAAAACTCTCCTGTGGCAATATTGGAAATGGACTCCAATATTGTAAAATTGTTTGATGTTTTTGTAGCGGATAATAAATTGATAATCAGCCTAAAAGAACAATTTCAACATTGTGGTTATTCTGCAAACGTTTTGAATTTGTATTGCAATTCGGCTCAATTGGAGGCAATTTCTTTGACGGGAAGTGGTAATTTTAAATCATTTACAAATATGTCAGGGGAAAATTTGACTATCAATATTACCGGTTCGGCAGACATAAAATGTGAAAATGAATTGATTTACAATGAATTAAATGTACAAATTGCAGGCTCAGGTGATTTGGAATTGAATGGTAAATTTGAAAAAACAAAAGGAAATATCACCGGTTCGGGCGACATTCTTTTGAAAGGCAAATCTAAAACGGCTCATTTTGGAATAGCCGGTTCAGGCTCAATAGATGCCGCCGATTTTGAGGTGGATTATTTGACAACAACACTTTCCGGCAGCGGAGATATTTTTGCCGATGTAAAGCAATCTTTGGATGCCAAATTGGTCGGTAGCGGAAGTCTGACCTACAAAGGTAATCCGCAGAAAATCAATACAGAAGTAACAGGTTCGGGTTCAATAAATCAAAAAAAGTGACCGAATATACAAAAAAAGTTTATTTAGATTATGCGGCATCAACGCCTTTGTGCAAAGAAAGCAGGGAGGCGATGGAAAATGTTATGCAAACTGTGTACGCCAATCCGTCTGCCGTTCATGCTTTGGGACGTGCTGCCAATGTTTGTATAGAGCAAGCCCGCAGTACGGTTGCCGATTGTTTGCATTGCGGAAGAGAAAATATTATTTTTACTTCCGGTGCAACAGAGGCTATTAACTTGACTATCAATAATATATGTGCAGATTATTCCATCAAAACTCTCATCAGTTCGCCACTTGAACATTCGGCTGTCATTCATACATTACAACATATTTCCAAAACAAAAAATATTCCGCTGCTCAATGTGGAACATGATAAATACGGAAACATTGATAATGAACATCTTACAAACCTTTTAGCAGAAAATTCGGCGTCATTAGTGGTTTTGATGCATGGTAATAATGAAACAGGTCAACTCACTGATATTGAGGCAATTGGACAAATGTGCCGACAATATAATGCTTTGTTTTTTTGCGATATGGTGCAAACAATAGGGAAATATGAACTCAATTTACCGCAAATGAATGTGGATTTTGCGGTAGGAACGGCGCATAAATTTTACGGACCCAAAGGCACAGGAATTTTGTATTTGAGTAAAAAAGTGTCGCCATTGCTGTTGGGAGGCGCGCAAGAGAGAAACATAAGGGCAGGTACGGAAAATATTTATGGAATTGTTGGCACGGCGGCGGCTTTGAATGCACAAATGAGCAATGTAAATTCACAATTGCAACATATTCAACACATTAAAAAATATTGTATTGAAAAGTTGTTACAAAATTTGCCTCAAATAATTTTTGTTGGAAATTGTCAAAATGGAGGCATGGAACACATTATTAACTTCTATCTTCCTGATACTGAAATGGATATATTATCTATGCAATTGGATATGGCAGGTATTGCACTCTCTTCGGGCAGTGCATGCAGTAGCGGAACAGAGCGTATTAGCCACGTTATCAATGCTTTAAATATAAATTCTAAAACATTAAGACTCTCCTTTGGAAAACAAACAAGCACCGATGACATTGATTTTTTTATTCAAAATCTTATCTTATTCATTTAATTTTTATGGCAAAAGTAAACAAACAGATAAAAAAAACAAAGAAAAATAGCGTAACTATAAAACTGCCGGAAAAAACAGCACGACAAATTGAAATGTTTGCCAAATTGCATTCCAATACTTTTAACAAAATGCTCAAAGAAATTATTGAAATCGGGGTCGCAGAACATAATCTTAAACTCACCGAAAACAATACTATTTTATATAATCAAATGAAATTGTTCCCCGAAGACGAAATTTATCTTAAAAAAGGGGAAAAACCGATTAATTTTTAATTCTTTCTCATTCTTCTTCGTCCCAATATTCAATGTCGAAATAAGGCATTGCTTTTGCAAAACACTCTGTATCAGAACAATAGGGAATATAAAGGGGCGTTTCTCCTTTTTTAAGTGCAATATAACCGGTAGTATGTCGCTCTATGAAAGGTGTAATATCCACAATATCAATCTCTTCGCCGTAGTGATTGCGGATAGATATTTTATCAAATTGGCGATATACTGTCATAAAAATTATATCATATTCTTGGGCAGTATTTTGAATTTTCAGTGCATTTAGTTCCCAATTATCTTCTGTAATTTTTCCGATAACAGCAGTATCTGCAAATTGTATAATTGCCTCATAATCAATATCATACTCCATTTGTGGAGTATAAGAAAGTGTTCCCAAACTTTCAATGGTGTACATATCTTCTTTGGTCGTTGAAATATTGTTGAGATGTTTTGTAGAGTCGGTCAAAGAGTAAATTTTTTCGTACTTTTTGGTAACAAGCACGTTATATGTTTCGTCAATTGTGGCAGTCCAAACTTCGGATTCTATTGTGTTTTGTTTTTCATTACCCAAATTTAATGCAATTGGAACTGCTTGAATAATAATGGGTTGTGGGTCATGATTGATAGTAATTAAAACCTTCATCAGCGGTTGCTCACTAATATCGGAAACTACCCAAATATCAAAATCGGGTGAAAAAGTGGGCAATTTACACTCTGCCGTCCACAATTGCGGCAAAGAAAAAGCCAAATGCGGAGGAATGCCATCATAATGTTTTAACATGGGTAACAATTGATTGAGCAAATCTGTTCCCAAAAAACAAGCACTGTCAATTTTCACATTCTCACAATTCACATTTAAGGGCAAATTTTGTTCTTGCGGTGAGATGACGGTCGCTGTTTGTGTCCGATTTTGACAACTGAAAATACACCCCAAACAGGCAAACAATGCCGCCGATTTTACAATATTTTTCATAAGAAATTCAAACTTTTGCAACATATCTGTAACTATTTATTCATTTTCTAAACCACGATTTTTGAGTAAAGGGTGAATGTCAGGCTCTTTGCCCCTGAATGCAATATAACATTGCATCAAATCGCAAGTATTCCCTTTTTCCAAAATATTTTTTCTGAAAGATTGGGCTGTTTTTGTATCAAAAAGCCCGTTTTGTTTAAACAATTCAAAAGCATCCGCCTCCAAAACTGCCGACCATGTATAGGCATAATAGCCTGCCGAATAGCCCATCGCAGAAGTAAATATATGCTTAAAATACTGACTTTTATAGCGGGGCAAAACTTCTTCTATCAATCCGTATCTGTGCATGGCTGCTTTTTCAAAATCATTAGGCGAAAAATCGGGTACGGTTTCCATTGTATGATAATCCATGTCCAAAAGTGACGCCGCAATGAGTTCGGTATTGATAAATCCTTGTCCGTAATTGCGTGCTTTTTCAATTTGTTGTATCAAATTGTCGGGGATAGGCTCGCCCGTTTGATAATGTTTGGCATACATTTTCATCACATCTTTATTTCTTGCCCAATTTTCCATAAATTGAGAAGGAAATTCCACAAAATCGCGTGGCACAGCCGTTCCTGCCAAAGAAGCGTATCTGCATTTGCTTAACATGCCATGCAAAGCGTGCCCAAATTCATGAAAAAGTGTCTCCGTTTCATCAAAATTAAGCAATGAAGGCTGTTGAGCCGTTGGGGGCGGAAAATTAAATACCAATGATATGAGAGGAATTACATTTTCACCCTTTTTTGTTTGGTGTTGCACTCTAAATTCGGTCATCCAGGCTCCACTGCCCTTAGATGGACGTGTGTAAAAATCCATGTATAAAATGGCTATAACTTTCTCATTATCAATCACTTCATAAACTACAACATTGCTGTCATAAACAGGTATTTTTTCACTTTTTTGAAAACTCAATCCGTACAATTTTTGAGCACACATAAATGCTGCATCTTTCACATTTTCAACTGCAAAGTAGGGACGCAAACTGTCTTCGTTGAGGTTATATTCTTGTTTGCGAATCAGTTCCGTGTAATATCGCCAATCCCAAGGTTGCAATTTTTTTGTACCCATTTTTCGCTGATAAATGTCCCGCTCTTGCTTTACTTTTTCCAAAGCAGGCTGCCAAACAGCAAGCAACAAATCATAAACGGCTTGTGAATTTTTTGCCATATTGTCCGACAAAACAAAATCTGCATGTGTCCGATAGCCCAACAATTGTGCTCTTTCGGCTCTTAATTTTACTAATTGATTGATAATTAAGTTATTATCAAATTCTCCTCCATTGCAACGCGAAGAATATGCCCGCCATATAGATTCTCTTTTTGCCCTATTATCAGCATATTGCAAAAATGGTAACAAACTCGGATTGTCCAAAGTGAACACCCATTTTGTTTTTTGTGAAGAATCTGAATTTTGTGCGGCAGCCGCGATAACAGAAGGAGGCAAACCTGCCAAATCTGCCTCATTTTCAATCACTAATTGATACGCATTGGTGGCATCCAATACATTTTTATTAAATTTGAGTGTCAATTTGGCAATTTCTTCATTGATTGCCGTAAAACGCTCTTTTTGAGAGGATTGTAAATTTGCACCTCCACGAATGAAATTTTTATATGTCTCTTCCAACAGTTTCATTTGTTCGCCATTGAGATGCTCTTTTTCTCTGTTTTCATAGACCGTTTTAATGCGTTTAAACAATTTTTCATTGAGATTTACGCTGTCTGTATGATTGCTCAAACGCGGAGAAATAGTATCTGCAATCGCCTGCATTTGCTCATTATTGTTGGTTTCCAACAGATTGAAAAAAAGCAGTGAAATTCTCTCCAATAAATCGCCACTATATTCCAAAGCCTCAATAGTATTGGCAAAAGTAGGGGATTCTTTTTGAGATGTAATTTGCTCAATTTCAGCATTATGCTTATTAATGGCTACCTCAAAAGCAGGTAAATAATGTTCTTCTTTGATTAAATCAAACGGCGGTGTTTGGTACCGCGTATTCCATGTCTGCAAAAGTGGATTATTCATTTCTGTATCTTCTTTTGAATTGTTGCATCCACAGCCCATGACAGCCGCAAATGCAACTACTGATATTTTTAAACTTTTTTTCTTAGTTAAATACATACGTTTATATTTTTTTAATCTTCTGTTTCAATATCTTCTTGATTATCAATTTTTTCTGTTTCAAATGCGTCATTTTGTATTATTTCTTCTTGTTCTGTATCTTCGGCAATATCATACTCAATATTGGTTTCATCGAACAGATAAGTTGTTGTTTTAGATGTATCTGCGGTCGGTTCCGGCGTTGTAAAGCCAATATCTACTTTCCATTCGTTGCCTTCTTTTTTGAGATGTACAATCGTTTGCAGATTTTTTTCATTAGAAATAATATCACAAAAACAAATAGCAGAAGTATCGTTAGTGATTTGACACTTAATGTTTTCTATGCGTATATTTTGCTCACTTTGATTTTCCAAGGCATATTTTTGCATAGTTTCAAACCAAATTTTACTATTATTTGTTACCAGTTCGCCGGCTTTGTCATATTCACCTCTATAGAAGTGGGAATAGAAATTTTCTACTACCGCATCCGGCTGCGAGCGTTCACATGAAACACAAAGCCAAGCGAGCGACAACAAAGCAAAATATGTTTGCAATTTAACTCTCTTTATACACATAATATTTTGATTTAGTAGAACATATATCTATTGTCCTCAATTTCAGTCATCTTTTTCAATGTGCGGGTAGTAGCACTTTGTACTGTGCGGGCATAACTGCTTTTGCCTTGCTGCATAATACCTTCGGTCTGCGTAATACTTTGTTCGTTAAAAGTTACGGTTGGGACTTCTATTTTATTGATTTTCAATACATAAACGCCCATATCCCCTTTGTATAATACATTTTTTGTAGCCGCATCATGTGAAAATATTTGTCCGATAACTTTCATTTCGGGTCCAAAATAACTCAAATTTCTGTCCGCAAATGTAACGCTGAAAGTATCTACTCTAAACGAGTCTGTTTCTGTTTTTAAGTCAGCGGTTATAGTTGTTAAATCTTTGTTTAACAAGGGTTTAACAAGGGTTTCCAACTTTTGGGCTTTTTTATCCCTTTTGACCATTGTTTCAACATAATTTTTAATCTGTTCATTGCTCAACGGCACATATCCTTTGGGGTAAATGTCTTTTACACAAACAACAACGTTCATACCTTCCATCATATAAACTTCGGAAACATCGCCTTTTTCCCTTTCTTTGTCGTAAATCCATTTGATAATTTCTCTGCCATTTCCATTCACACCGGGCAAATTATAAGACATCAATTGCACTCTTTCAAAGGTACGTTTATTAAGACCGCTTTTGGTTACTTTGTCATCAAATTCTTTGGCATTACTTAATCCGTTGGCAAAATTATTGGCAGCCGTTTCTATGCTCTCAATAGTTGCAGAAGAGGCTTCAATTGCCACTTTTCCTATCGCCAATTGTACTTTTTTCTCAAAAGAAGTTACCGCTTTTACCTTAAATATAAACGTAACGCCGGTTTCTTTTTGTTTAATAATGCTACCTACAGGGAAATTGTACAGTGTATCAAACCATTTTTGATAAATGGCTGCCTCTGTTGTGCCGTCTATAAGCCACAAACTTGCCGAATCAGGCATTTGGTCAACTTTGTCATCAGAAAATTGCAATGCTGTTTGATAAAAATCTGCACCACTTTTGACTAAATTGAACGCACTATCCAAACGTGCAGCAGAAACTTCTTCCGAACGAGGACTCTCTTGTAAACCTTTGTCTAAAATACTGATAACACTAATGCACACAGAATCAGGTCTATGTTTGGCGTCCAACAATTTGGCAAATACCCAAAAATTACCATCCACAAAAGGTGGAATAAATGTATTGATAGGCGCATTAAACACCACAGAATCCAAAGCAGGTACAGGCAAAGCCCCACGCTTAAAATAAGTGCTGTCATACCGAGAATCCGGCATGCGATTGACAAATATATCAGGGTCTTCGCTCTGCAAAAAAGCATTGTATCTTGCATTTACGGTATCTGCAATTTTCTGTAAATCAGCCGCTGACGGCTGTATATCAAAAATAACATAATCCACATTGCGAAACTCTTCTTCCTGCGGGAAACGATATTTATGCTCTTGATACCACTTTTCAACATCTTCTTGCGTAAAAGTAACCTTATCATCACTTACCATGCTCAAAGAATAAGGCAATTGAATCCCTACAATGTCTGCCCTTAATTTTTGCTCATCTGCCATTTTTTGGGCAAACGCTTTGGGCAAATAATAGGCACCCGACAACAAATTTTGATATTTTTTCTGAATAGTTTCCTTTCTTACGGCGTCTTCCATCCGCAAATAATATTTTATAATATTTGTGTCAGGATAATTGTTCAGATTTTCAATAAAATTGCGTGCCAAATTCATGTCATAGCCTTGTCCTTGATTGAAAAACTGTTGTGCATACTGATGTGGCATGTCGCTTATCATCATATCGGCTATTTCTTCGTCTGTAACTACAATACCTAATTTAGCGGCTTGCTTTGCATATAATAAACTGTCTACCAATTCATTATACAACTCATTTCCTAATTGAAAATCTTGCTCTCCGCTCAATTCAGCCCCTTGATTATTCTCTTTAGCCATTTGACGTCTAATGTTGTACGCATTGTCAAACGCTTGCCACGAAATATAATCGCTACCTACTTTGATCATTTTGTCAAAAATATTTTGACGCTGACTGCTTGTACGATTTGTCAGAGCATCACCTACCAAAAAAGCGAGAATTGCCACGCCTACAATTATCAACAAAAGTGTTGAATGTTTTCTAATTCTTCCTATTACTGCCATTTTTTTACTATATTTATTCTTAATTATATATCTAATTTTATTTATTTTGTTAAGCAATTTGCAAAGATAGCAAAAAAAACAATACAAAATTATTTTTTTCAAAAAAAACATTTTTGGAAATGGAGAATTTTTGTCCATTTTTTAGAACATTTTTATTCCAAAATGCAAAAAAAAAAATCTACACTCTACACCATAATTCTTAATTTTTAATTTTTAATTGAGAAAATTGTGTATCTTTGCAAAACCCTTTTTTGGGGGGGTAATTTTTTTTAGAGAAAGAATAAATTATACATTATAAATGAGAGCAGAAATGTTAAAAATGATCAGTAAAATTGTATATCAATACAAGCATATTGCACACAAGGCGATATACAGTAGGTATGATTTTCGGTATGGCACTATTTTGAGCCATAATTCTGAAAAGCATGCTATTGCTATGCAATTGACTGATTATCAAGCATTTACCCCCCCCCCCAATGCACTGATAATCAGTGAGTTATGTGATTTTGAGGCTTTTGTAAATACTCATACCAAAGGTATAGGAGGGTATGCGTATGTATAAAATACCCATTTTGTTTATCATTTTTGCAGACCCTAATACGACTGCGAGGGTATTTGAACGGATTAGAGAAATAAAACCCACACGACTTTATGTTGCTTGCGATGGAGCACGTGAAGACAGAGAAAATGAAAGCGAAAAAGTAACAAAAACCCGTGCCATTATCGAAAAAATAGATTGGAATTGTGAGGTATACACTCGGTTTTTAGATAAAAATTTTGGTCCAAAATATGCTGTTTCATCCGCCATTACTTGGTTTTTTGAGAATGAAGAAATGGGTGTAATATTAGAACACGATTGTTTGCCGGATATTTCTTTTTTTCCTTTTTGTGAAGAATTGTTAGTGCGTTACAAAAATGATGACAGAGTAGGACATATCGGAGGGGACTGTTTTTTACCTGACTTTGTTAATAAAAAATACAGTTACAATTTTTCTACTCATGCACATATTTGGGGGTGGGCAGGCTGGCGACGGTCGTGGAAAAATTATGACGTAAATTTTCATTTTTGGAATGATTACAAAGATGAGAGAGATTATTTGTTCCAAAATTTCTTGGAAAAGGTATATTTTTCAACCTTTATACCTGATGTTTTGAATAATAGGAAGCACACTTGGGATACTCAATATCATTTTTCTTTAAAATTGCAAAATAGATTATCCATTTGCCCGACAGTTAATTTAGTTACAAATATTGGATTGGGCAGTCCTGACGCGGCAAATACTACAATTTACAGGAAAAAATTATTGGTGCCTCCCCAACCGATTGCTTTTCCGCTTCAACATCCGCCATTTATGATGATAAATAGAAAATTAGACAAGCAAACTATTAAAACATTCTTCTTTTCATGGAAACGTTTAATAAGATATTACTTAAAAATCAATATATAATAAAATTTCAAACACATGTTGTACAAATTACGAAAAACAGTAGAAAAATTTGCCAAATTCTTTGGATACAAATACATTCGCTATGCAATACCGTACAGAATTAAGTGCATAAAACACAAAAAAGACATTGATTATCTCAAATCAATTTTGTCGGATGATTTATCAATAAAAATATTGGACGCCGCCATAAAATGCAGAAAAAGACGCAACAACAAAGCATTATTGCCATTTTATGATAATCAATTTGAGAAAGATTTATCGCTTATAAGTGGAGACACTGTAAGGATAGACACAACTCAATATTTTCCGCAAGGAATTGTCAATATAACAGCGGAAGAGATTTTTGTAGACGGAGGCGGTTTTATTGGAGACACTGTTCTCAGTTTGGACGAGAACACACAAGGGGCTTTCAAAAAAGTGTATGTTTTCGAGCCTATGCTGAAATTTTTCAACAAAATAGTGGAAAATACTGCGCCTCTAAAAGATAAAATAAGTTTGCATAATGCAGGACTTGCCTCTAAAAATGCAGAAATATTTTTTAAAGATGAAGGGGCTGCCTCACGTGCAGCAAAGGAAGGAAAAGAACTTGTAAAATTGGTGAAATTTGATGATTATATTTCGGAAGAAGACCGCAGACAAGTTACCTATATCAAATTAGATATAGAAGGGGCTGAAATGGAGGCACTTATAGGAATGAAAGAGACAATTGCAAAATATAAACCAAAATTAGCAGTTTGTCTTTATCATAAACCTGCCGACTTATGGGAATTGCCCCTTTTTATTGATCAACTTAATCCTGATTACAAATTATATATCAGACAGCATTATCCTGTAAATGAGATAGTTCTGTATGCTGTAATGTAGTTTTTTTAAGTTTTGTCTTTTTTCTGTTTCACCAATTCTTTGAATTGCTCACCTCTTTGGGCAAAATCTTTGAATTGGTCATAACTTGCGGCGGCGGGAGAGAGCAAACAAGTGCCTCCTTGGGGAGTGCATAATTTGGATATATATATAATTAGTTGATAATTAGCACAATAAAACATTTTTTGAAAAGGTTGCATTTCAAAAACGTTCATCATTCTTTTGCCTGCATTGCCTGTAAAAATAAAGTTTTCAACGGAGGAATTTTTGCAAAAATCAGCCAAAGGACGATAATCAATACCTCTGTCAAAACCTCCTAAAATCAATGTGTTAACATCTTTCAGCGCTTTGACGGCGGCAATGGTAGATTGTGCAATGGTAGAAATGCTGTCATTGTAAAAAGTAATGTCATCATAAACACCAACTAATTCCAAACGGTGTGCAAGCCCTTTAAAAGTATATATTTTTTCGGCAATAGTCTGTATATCAATATTTTGTATACAACTCAAAACCGCCAATGTTGCACAAGTATTTTGCAAATTGTGAGTTCCTTTTAGCGGAAATTTTTTGCAAATTTGAATAATTTTTTTGCTTTTTTGATAAAACCAATCATTTTTGACAAAAAATTGTGTATTTTCGTTTTCATCCAAAGCAAAACCAATACAATTTGAGTGAGGAGGTTCTTCTTTGAGCCATTTTTGGACTAAAATATCAGCACTGTGATAGATAAAAAAGTCATTTTCAGACTGAAAACGTGCAATATTGTATTTGGCACTTTGATAATCCTCAAAAGAGCGATAATGGTCAAGATGTTCTTCAAATAGATTCAACAAAACGCTGATATGTGGAGATTTATGAATAAATTCCAATTGATGTGAAGACAATTCCAAAACAATTTTTGTCTCATCATTTACCTTGTCAATGATATTAAAAAGTGGAATCCCAATATTGCCCGCCATAATGGAATTAGGATATAACTTATTGATAATGTGATAAATAAGAGAGGTTGTAGTACTTTTTCCTTTTGTGCCTGTTACGGCAATACATTGTGCTGCAAAAAGCGATAAAAAAACATCCGTTTGAGATGTAATTCTCTCTTTATCAATATTTTGTATATGATTTTTAAGACTAATTCCGGGCGATTTGAATACAATATCAAAATCATTCAAAAAATGCAAATAATTATCCCCATTGATAAATGGAATAGATTCATTTTCAAGCATTTTTATACTTTCCTCTGTTAAATGTTGGTCGGCAACAGTAATCAAACAGGGGATTTTATGTTTTTTTAAAAAATCAAAAGTAGATTGACCTTCTCGCCCAAAGCCAAGTATTAGTATTTGCTTGTGAATCAGTTTTTTACGAATATTTTCTATGGCAATATCGGCATTCATTCCAATTGATTTTTAAGAGCGATTAGAAAATTTTTCATTTCCCCCAAAGTTTGGACTATTTGTGCATTTTTTTCCACTTGTTCTTTGTTGGTTTGCAAGTAATTTTTGGCACCTTGCAACGTGTAGCCTTTTTGTTTTACCAAATAATAAATGGTCTGCAAATTAAAAATATCCTCTTTTGTAAAATATCGGGTACCTTTTTTGTTTTTGTAAGGTTGCAAACAATCAAATTCGGTTTCCCAAAAGCGAATTAAGGAGGTCGCCACGCCCATTTTTTTTGCAACTTCTCCTATTGAAAAAAACATTTTGTCGTCATCATCTATTTTTTCTTTTGCCATAATGTTGATAATCAATAATTTATAATTAAATTCTACACTGCAATATCTTCTTCTACTATCAGATTTTCAATAATAAATTTTTGCCTCTCCGGTGTATTTCTGCCCATATAAAAGGTCAGCAAAGAGTCAATATTCGTGCCTTTGTTCAAAACAACCGGGTCAATACGCATGTTTTTACCAATAAAATTTTTAAATTCAGGGGGTGAGATTTCTCCAAGCCCTTTAAAACGCGTAATTTCAGGTTTATTTCCCAACTTATTGACTGCATTTTGTCGCTCTTCTTCCGAATAGCAATAAATGGTTTCCTTTTTATTTCTGACCCTGAAAAGTGGCGTTTGCAAAATGTATAAATGCCCCGCTTTGATAAGTTCAGGGAAAAATTGCAAAAAGAATGTCAAAAGCAACAGCCTGATGTGCATTCCGTCATCATCGGCGTCGGTAGCAATGATAACATTGTTGTATCGCAAACCGTCCAAGCCATCCTCTATATTAAGTGCGGCTTGCAAGAGGTTAAATTCCTCATTTTTATACACAATTTGCTTGCTCTCACCGAAGGAATTTAAGGGTTTTCCTCTCAAACTGAACACCGCTTGATATTCTGCATTACGAGACTGCGTAATAGAGCCGGATGCAGACAAGCCCTCAGTGATAAAAAGTGTTGTCTGTAAGCGATTTTCATTTTTTTCATCTGTCAAATGAATGTTGCAATCTCTCAATTTTTTATTCACCAAACTTGTTTTTTTTGCACTTTCTTTGGCGATTTTGCGAATACCTGCTATGGCTTTGCGGTCTTTTTCCGATTCAATAATCTTTTTTTGCAGAGCGGTTGCCATGTCGGAATGAATGTGTAAGTAATTGTCTAACAATCTACAAACAACTTCATTGATATACCAACGGACAGTTGGACCACCTTTTTTCATGTCTGTAGAGCCTAATTTTGTCTTTGTTTGGGATTCAAAAACAGGCTCTTGTATGCGAATGCTCAATGCAGCACAAATGGATTGCCGAATATCGCCCGCATCATAATCCTTTTTATAAAATTCTCGCACCGCTTTGACAATGGCTTCTTTTAAAGCATTTTGATGTGTGCCTCCGTGTATAGTGTGCTGTCCATTGACAAATGTATAATACTCCTCACCCGTACTTTTTTCCAAATGCGTGAAGGCTAATTCAAAATCATTTTCTTGCAAATGTGCTATCTCATAGACAGGTTGACCATTTAAATTGTTGGTTAATAAGTCATAAAGTCCATTTTTGGAGAAATATTTTTGCCCATTAAGCGTAATTGTTAGTCCGCGATTGAGATAAACATAATTCCAAAGCATTTTTTCTATATACTCAAAATAGAATTTATAATTGCCAAATATTTCATCATCAGGCACAAAACTGACCTTTGTACCGTTTAATTCGGTGGTCATTTCAATAGGATAATCGTGGGTCAATTTTCCTTTTTCAAATTCAAGTATTTTTTTTTGTCCTTCTCGGCGGGATTCAATTCTAAAATATTTAGATAAAGCATTTGTAGCCTTAATACCGACGCCATTCATACCGATAGAGCGTTGAAAAGCCTCCGAATCATATTTAGCGCCTGTATTTAAACGTGCTACGCAATCAAAAAGTTTTTCTAACGGTATACCTCTTCCGCGGTCGTTGACAGTTACCATATTGTCGGCTATGGTGATGTCAATTGTTCGACCGTTACCCATCATAAACTCGTCTATTGAATTGTCTATCACCTCTTTAGTAATCACATAAATTCCGTCATCGGCGGCAGTACCTTCACCTAATTTTCCGATATACATGCCCGGACGCAAACGTATATGCTCATCCCATTCGAGTGTAATTATATTGTCTTGTGTATATTTGCTCATTCAACAAAAATAGATAGTGATTCCAGCGGGAATCGAACCCACAACCTACTGCTTAGAAGGCAGTTGCTCTATCCAATTGAGCTATGGAACCATTGTTATCTTTTGTCGGGATGACAAGATTCGAACTTGCGACCTCTTCGTCCCGAACGAAGCGCGCTAGCCGGGCTGCGCCACATCCCGATGACAAAAATAGTATAACCTTTTTACAAAGATACACTTTTTTGTCAAAAAAAAATAAAAAAAACTTTTTTTTTTTTTAATTGAGAATTGAAAATTAAAAATTGAGAATACTCTTTACGTTTTTTGCATTTTGGGATAAATTTGTTATAAAATTGGGATGCTTTTTGTCTGAACTTTGATTTTCGTAAGATTGATGTGATTATTATGATTTTAGAATTGTCTGAACCACTGATTTTCGTATGATTTATATGATTAGCATGATTATAATAATCATATAAATCACGCAAATCATTCAAAATCAAAGTTCAGACAGGGGGATTGCGGGTCAAGCCCACAATGACGGAGCAAGAGGAGGCACATATTTTAGAACGTTTTTATTTAAAAATGCAAAAAAAATAATTCTCAATTCTCAATTCTCCATTCTCAATTAAAAAAGGTTTTTTAATTTTTAATTGAAGAATTTGTGTATCTTTGTATTTTATGTAATTTTTTTTAGAATTAAAAAGATGAGAAAAATATTGTTAGTATTGATAATTGTTGGGTTTTTTGTGGTGGGAAAAGTTTCTGCTTCGGAAAAGCGTCCGCGTTTTGTAGATGTGGGATTAGTTGCAGCACCTTCGCTCAATTGGGGTGCCGTCAGTACGCTCAACTACAAAAGTACAGGTTTGCGGATAGGAGGCATGTATGCGGTGATGGTAGATATAAATCTTGCCAAAACCTCATCTAACTATTATTTTTCCACAGGTATCGGCGGGCGACATTTGATGTTTGGCTATAAATGCAAAGATAAATATTATATTCCTTTGCAGGACAAAACGGATGTTGATTTGAAGTCCAAGCAAGCCAATGTTTATCTTTTTCTTCCGACTACTTTTAAGATGAAAACCAATCCTTTTGGGCGGTTTATTATTTTTGGACAAGTAGGTTTGGAGCATGCAATTTTGCTTTCTGCAAAGTCAAAAGATGAAATTTTGAAGGCTGATGGTTCAACAATGTCGTTTGACAAAGTGGAGCGGTATAAGCAAACATCTATTATTCGGGAGGCATTGATTGTTACTGCCGGCATTGAATTTGTCATCAAAGATAGGACAAAAGCAACTGCCGCAATATCATATAATTACGGATTTAATAATATATTTAGGAAGAAATATATCAATCAATATTGGGGCAACGATGCAGAAGGAAATCCTTATAGGGTAAAGGATTTTGGTCATGTTTTGGAGTTACAAATTGGATTTATTTTTTGATTTTTGTACTTTTTTTATGGATAATATTTATTGATTGTTGGCCATGTAGTTCAGTTGAATAGAACGTCAGATTCCGGTTCTGAAAGTCGGGGGTTTGAATCCCTCCATGGTCACAAAAAAAATTTAAATCGCTGATAATATTGTTTTTATGGAAAATAAAGAGAATAAAAAACGGAAGTTAATCGCATTGTTAGCAACATTATTGGCACATGGAGTGCTTTTGATTTGCTTTATATTTTTTGGTTTGACGCACGCCTATCCGCCTCCGCCTGAAATGGGCATTGAGGTAGATATGGGTGGCGGTGGTGGCGGTGGTTCATCGGCAGGAAATATTGCTCAAAACAGCCCTCCTTCTGCACCGCAAACTTCTAATCAGCAATTGCTCACCCAAAACACGGAGGAGACCGCAGCATTGAACGCCAATAAAACAAAACCATCTACACAACAGACTGTTAATCAGCCTGTTACAAAGCAACCATCAGTAACACCTGATCCTCAACCGACTGTCAATCAAAATGCTTTATTTCCAAATAAAAAAGGCACAGGCGGCTCTAACACGGGAGGCACAGGCACAGGAATTGGTACAGGAGACGGTAGTGGAATCGGCGACGGTACAGGCTCCGGTAGCGGAGGCGGTTCCGGTGCCGGCAGTGGTGGTGGAACCGGCGATTTTTATCTTGATGGAAGACCTGTCATTAACAAAGCCTACCCCAAAGCAAAAAACAATCTTAATGGTGTTGTAAAAATTGAATTTCGTGCTGACCCGCAAGGCAATGTAACTCATGCAGAAGTACTTATGCGCGGCACGACAATACAAGACCCCGCCATTTGGGAGGAGTGCAAACAAGCCGCCAAAAAATCCACTTTTAAAGCCAAAACAGACGCTCCCACAGAACAAAAAGGTATTATTACATATAAATTTATACCACAATAAAGCGTGAATTATCAAGAGTGTATATCCTTCTTATACAACAGTTTACCTGTATTTCATCGCATAGGAGCGGCGGCATACAAAAATAATTTGGACAACACTTACGCACTCTTGGAGGCGATAGGCAATCCCCATAAAAAGTTGAGAGCCATACATGTTGCAGGCACTAACGGAAAAGGCTCTGTTTCCCATAATTTGGCATCTATTTTGATGGAAACAGGCTATAAAACAGGACTTTACACTTCTCCACATTTAAAAGATTTTCGAGAAAGAATACAAATCAATGGAAATTTCATTTCGTCAAAATTTGTAGTCAATTTTGTAAAAAAATATCGAACAATTATTGCCAAAATTCAACCTTCATTTTTTGAGATGACTGTTGCTATGGCATTTTTATATTTTGCTAAAAATGAGGTAGATATAGCCGTCATTGAGGTCGGGATGGGCGGTAGATTGGACTCTACTAATGTTGTTTTTCCGATTTTGAGCATTATTACCAATATTAGTTTTGACCATACGCAGTTTTTGGGAGATAGTTTGGAAAAAATTGCGACTGAAAAAGCAGGAATTATAAAACCTCAAACGTCTGTTGTGATTGGCGAAAAACAACCTCAAACACAAGCCGTGTTTCAATCAATAACAAAGGAAAAAAATGCACCTCTTTTTTATGCGGCGGATATGTGCAAAATCAATACTTGGCAACGCAATGAAAATGGCGTTAATTTTAGTTTTAATGGCTCTGAAAATATCTTTTTTTCTCCATTAAGTGCTGATTATCAGAGAAATAATTTTATAACTGTAAAAGCAGCATGTACGCTTTTAGATGCATTTTTGCCTATGCCACTCAATATTGCTGCCGGATTTGCTAATTGTGTGAAAAACACGCATTTACATGGACGGTGGGAAGTTTTGCAACAAAATCCGCTCTGTATTGCCGATACAGGGCATAATGAGGCAGGAATTGCTTTTGTTTGTCAACAACTTTCGCAAATGCCGTACAAAAAGTTGCATTTTGTGTTGGGGGTGGTGGAGGACAAAGATTTGAGCCACATTTTGCCACTTTTGCCCACAAAGGCGACTTATTATTTTTGCAAAGCCGACATCCCCAGAGGTTTGGCTGCCGATATTTTGGCAAAAAAAGCAGCCGAATTTGGCTTGTTTGGAAATGTGTATTCATCTGTAAAAGAGGCATTTATGGCAGCAAAAAACATTGCTCACAAAGAAGATTTGGTTTTTGTGGGGGGCAGCACTTTCACTGTTGCGGAAGTGGTGTAAATTTTTACCACAAAAAGTTATTATAAGGATAGATTTTTCGGTGCAAACGGCTCACTTGCTCATAAATCAATTGGCGAAATTGAGGGATATTTTCCTTTGTTTTTGCCGAAATAAAAACAAGTGGCAAAGGCGATTTTGCAATCCACGTATTTTTGAGATAATCAAGCGTGTAATTTTCTTTTGTTATTTCGGTGAGGTCATCCTCATCTTTTTGGATCCATTTATAATTATCTATTTTATTGAAAACCATTACAATAGGAATATCAGCCGCCCCAATTTCATGCAAAGTTTGTTCCACTACTGAAATTTGCTCCTCAAAATCAGGATGACTTATATCCACAATATGCAACAGCAAATTTGCCTCCCTAACCTCGTCAAGCGTTGATTTAAAAGACTCTACCAATCCATGTGGTAATTTACGTATAAAACCAACAGTATCAGAGAGTAAGAAAGGCAAATTATCAAAAACAACTTTTCTGACAGTCGTGTCCAAAGTGGCAAAAAGTTTATTTTCTGCCAAAATATCAGCCTTACTGAGCAGGTTCATCAAAGTAGATTTACCTGCATTTGTATAGCCCACCAAAGCAACTCTTACAAATTGACCTCTGTTGCTCCGTTGCGTAGTCTTTTGAGTATCAATTGTTTTCAAACGTTCTTTTAGCAGTCGAATGCGTGTATGAATAATGCGGCGGTCTGTTTCGATTTCTTTTTCACCCGGTCCGCGCATTCCGATACCGCCTCTTTGCTTTTCTAAATGTGTCCACATACGCGTCAGACGTGGCAAAAGATATTCCAATTGTGCCAACTCAACTTGAATTTTAGCGTGTGCCGTTTGCGCCCGCGAGGAAAAAATGTCTAAAATCAGTCGCGTACGGTCAATAATTTTGCAATTGGGTAAAGTTTTTTCAATATTACGAATTTGAGAGGGGGTTAATTCATCATCAAAAATCACTGTATTTATTTGATTTTCAGCAATATACATTGCTATTTCTTGCAATTTTCCGCTCCCCAAATACGTTTTGGCATCAGGGTGTGACAAAGCCTGTACAAAGCGTTTTTTTTCACATCCTCCTGCCGTTTTAGCCAAAAAAGACAATTCATTTAAATATTCTTGTGTTTTTCGCTCATCTTGTTGCGGGCGTATCAATCCCACCAAAACTGTCGACTCATTTACCTTTTCCAAAGTGCTTTTTGTTTGTTTTTTTAATAATTTTACAAAAATACACCTTTTCTTCAATTAAAAATTAAAAGCCCCTTTTTTTCAATTGAGAATGGAGAATTATTTTTTTTGCATTTTTGCACCACCATCTGCCTGAACTATGATTTTGAATGATTTGAATGATTTGTGGGATTATTTTAATCATGCCAATCATATAAATCTTATGAAAATCATGGTTCAGACATGGAATGTCCAATTTTAGAACGTTTTTGTGCAAAAATGCAAAAAAAATGGAAATTGAGAAAAAAAAATTGACAAAAAAATGAGATAATGAGGTGAAAATATATAACGTATTGATAATGAGGAGGTTTTGCTGTTTAGATGAGGATGTTTTCAATTGAGAATTGAAAATTATTTTTTCATAATAGGAGTGTAATAGATTATACTTTTTTTTGTGTTTGTGGATTTGTTTATAAAAATAAAATCGGCAACTAGCATTGCCGATTTCATACTATCGTAAAAACGATAATCAAGCGAGTTTTTAGTTGTGGGAGTTACTGGATTCGAACCAGTGACCCTCTGCTTGTAAGGCAGATGCTCTGAACCAGCTGAGCTAAACTCCCATAAGTTGGACAACCGTTTTACAAAGATACACTTTTTTTTGATACAAAAATTAATTTTGCGAAAAAAAAGTTGCAATTATTTTATATTTTGTTGATTATCAATGAAATAAAAATTTGTATATTTTTTCGTCTAAACTGTGATTTTATTTCAGAGTGCAGAGTACAGAGATTTAAATCTTGCAAAAATTATGGTTCAGACAGTAAAGACCGTCTATCCGCTCTCCACTCTAAAAAAACGACAAGGATGCCGTTTGAACATTTTTTTAGTGAACGAAAACTCTCCATTTTCCATTCTCCATTCTCCATTTTCCATTCTCCATTTTTTTGTATTTTTGCAG
>JAISTU010000195.1 GCA_031272415.1 Bacteroidales bacterium
TACGCATACGGAGACATAGACGGCATCTTTGAGAAATATTTATCCCGACTAATAAATGTCGGTGGTGCATGGTATCTATGCTCAAAATAATACATCCCACTTTCTTCGTCCAATTCTTTTGCATTGAATTTAAAATCAGGCACTTGTCCGCTACTCCAATCGCTGTTATACTCATTCACCACTTCCCCGAAAGGTGCATATTCAACTTGCTGTATAGCAACACCTGTCCCATCTGTTACTAACTGCGTGCTACTCAGGTGATTGCCGGTGTAATAATGTTTGTTGTATTCTTCTATTCCATATTTCATTTTATTAAAGTTTTGTCTTACATTGTTTTAATAACGTCAAATCTCCGATATTATTTTGTTTTTGTTCATTTTTTAGAACGTTTTTATCCCAAAATGCAAAAAAAATAATTCTCCATTCTCCATTCCCCGCTTACCTTCTCTTTTGCCATTTTAGTTGATAGTTTGAGTGATAATTTGGCAACTTTCTTCAATTTGTTGTTCAGTTATGATGAGCGGAGGAGCAAGTCGCAAAGCGGTATCACAAAACAAAAACCAATCTGTAAGCAATCCGTTGGCAATATATTTCTTTATTATGTTGAAATTGAAGTCTTTATCGCCAAAATCCAGTGCCATCATAAATCCTTGTTGCCGAAACTCTTTAATTTTGGGGATGTTTGATAGTAATTGCTTGAATAACAATGCTTTACTTTCGACTTGTGCTATCAAATTTTCTCTTTCCAAAACTCCTATTGTCGCCAAAGCCGCAGCACAACAAAGCGGATGACCACCAAAAGTGGTAATATGCCCCAAAACAGGTGCATAAGTTAATGTTTGCATAATGTGCGAAGGTGCAATAAAAGCCCCCAAAGGCAAACCGCCTCCGAGTGCTTTGGCAAGTACAAGTATGTCGGGTGTAATACCCATTTGCTCAAATGCAAACCAAGTGCCGGTGCGTCCAAATCCGGTCTGAATTTCGTCCAAAATGAGCAAAGTTTGGGTTTCAGTACAACGTTGTCGCAATTGTTGCCAATAATTTTTGCCCACATAACGAACCCCTGCCTCGCCTTGTACAACCTCTATCACAACGGCGGCAGTTTTTGTTGTAATTTGTTCAATATCAGACAATTGACCATGCACTATTTTTTTGCAATCAGGCAATAATGGACGAAATGAACGCACAAATTCTGCATCTCCCATAAGGCTCATACTACCGCAAGTGCAACCGTGATAGGCATTGTGGCAAGATATAATTTCCGTTTTCCCACTATAACGTCTGGCTAATTTGACCGCACCTTCTATTGCTTCCGAACCTGAATTTACAAAATACACACTATCAAGCGATTGCGGCAAAAGAGAGGCTAATTTTTGAGCCAATAAAACCTGCGGAGATTGCACAATTTCTCCATACACCATCAAATGCAGATATTTCTCCGCTTGCTGCTGAATGGCTTTGACAACAGACGGATGAGAATGCCCAATATTGCTGACGGAAACGCCTGATATTAAATCAATAAAACGTTTTCCGTCAGGTGTATAAAGGTAAATATTTTCTGCTTTTTCGATTTCTATTGCTAATGGCTCGTCAGACGTTTGTGCTACATGCCTGAAAAACAACTCTTTAAGGTTCATGAAGGCTTGTTTGACAAAATATTTAGACTTCGTTTGACAAAATTAGCCAATGGCGCTCCGCTGAGCATTTGATTGGACAGCAAAGCCAAATCCACCAATTGAGAGACTAAATTTTCTTGCATTTTGGGGTCATTTTCTTCTAAAATTGTGTTCATAATTTCGTGGTTTGCATTGAGAATGAAATTATTACGATTAAATTCCATGCCAAACATACCGCCACCTCCACCTATTTTTTGCATATCAGCCCAGCGCCGCATAAATTCAGGCTGCGTTATGCTCACAGGAAAATCGGTTTGAGAAAAGGCTTGCACTTGCACTAAAAATTTATCCTTATCTAACGCATTTTCAAACAGTTTTTGCAAAGTAGCCTCTTGTTCTTTGCTCAAAAGGGATACAAAAGTTTCCCCTTTTTCAATCAATTTTTCCACCACATCGGCATCAATGCGTTTAAATTTGAGTTTATCATTTTTTTGCTCCAAAAGATTGATAAAATGGATGTCCAAAGCGCCGTCCAAAAGCAAAACATCATATCCTTTTTCTTTGGCAGCAGCGATTTGCACATATTGCTCCTCCGTGTTGGAGGCATACAAAGCGACCACATTGCTGTCTTTATCGGTTTGCAATGCAGAAATAAATTGCTTATATTCCTCAATCGTAAAGTATTTATTTTCAGTGTTTTTCAATAAAATAAATTTTTGTGCTCTATCAAAAAACTTTTCATCTGTCAGCGTTCCGTAATACATAAAAGTTTTCATATCATCCCATTTAGACTGAAAATCTTCTCTGTTTTTGGTAAACATTTCCTCCAATTTATCGGCTACTTTTTTGCTGATATGGGCAGAAATTTTCTTCACATTGCTGTCGCTTTGCAAATAAGAACGGCTCACATTGAGCGGAATATCAGGCGAATCAATCACTCCATGTAAAAGCATCAAAAAATCAGGTACAATGCCTTCCAATTGGTCTGTAATATACACCTGATTGCAGTACAATTGAATGCGATTTTTCTGAAATTCTACTTGATTTTTCAACTTCGGAAACGATAAAATTCCCGTCAAATTGAACGGATAATCAATGTTGATATGAATGTGAAAAAGCGGTTTTTCAAAAATATTAGGATACAATTCAAAATAAAATTTATCATAATCCTCTTCCGTCAATGTGGAAGGTGCTGATTTCCAAAGCGGTTGAGTATTGTTAATGATGCGTGGCTGCTCTATTTCAACATCTTTTTTATCTTCACCTTCGGCTTCTTTCCATATTTTTTCAGTTCCAAATCGAATGGGAACAGGCAAAAAGCGACAATATTTTCTTAAAATTTCCAAAATTCGTCCTTCCTGCAAAAACTCTGTTGAATCTTCGCTGATGTGTAAAATAACGTCTGTTCCGCGTTCAGATTTTGTGGTCTCCTCCAAAGTGTAAGAAGTAGTGCCTTCGCAAGTCCATTTTACAGCAGGATATTGATTATCAAATGATTGTGTAATAATTTCCACTTTATCCGCCACCATAAATGCCGAATAAAATCCCAATCCAAAATGACCAATGAGGCTCATTTCATCAACGCCTTTGTATTTTTCCAAAAATTCATTGGCACCCGAAAAAGCCACATTATTGATATATTTTTCTACTTCTTCTGCCGACATCCCCACACCTTTGTCGGAAATAGTCAGCGTTTTTGCTTTGGCATCAATGCTGATATTGATAGTAATATCGCCTAATTCACAAGTCGCTTTCCCAATAGAAACCAACGCTTGCAACTTTGTGGTCGCATCTACTGCATTAGAAACCAACTCTCTAAGAAAAATTTCATGGTCTGAATATAAAAACTTTTTAATAATCGGAAACATATTCTCCGATTGCATACTAATAATTCCTTCTTTCATTTTATCTATCAATTTGTTTAATTTTATGTATCGTAATTTACAAAGATACACTTTTTTGCTAATTAAAAATTAAAAACTTTTTTTCAGAGTGGAGAGTGGAGAGTGTAGAATGGAGATTTTTTGCATTTTTGGATAAATTTGTGGCAAAAAATGAGATAAAATATAAACAACTATTATTCTACTGATGTTGTTTTGTTGTTAAAATTAGGTGGAAATGAAGTCCTTTTTTAATTGAGAATGGAAAATGGAGAATTATTTTTTTGAAAACAAATATAAAATCTACATTTTTTTCATTTTTATTTGTATTTCTTCACGCCTAAAAAAACTCTTCATTTTTAATTTTTAATTTTTAATTGAGAAAATTGTGTATCTTTGCAAATGGGTAAGTCTTATACGACCAGCTCCTATCAAACTCCTCCAGGGTCGGAAGGCAGCAAAGGTAAGACAGTTGAGCGGTGCGATATGAGTAGCTTACCCTTTTTTTTAATCATCAAATAGAAGTAAATATGTCGCAGTTTTTAAAAATTTACGAAGAAAACCCCAATCAAAGACATATTGGGATGGTAGTTGATTGCCTGAAAAAAGGAGGTATTGTGGTCATTCCGACCGACACTGTTTATGCTTTCGCTTGTGATATGTACAATGCAAAAGCATTAGATAAATTATGCCTTTTGACCGGCAAAAAAAGGGAAAAATCAAATTTTTCATTCATTTGTTATGACTTAAAACACATTGCTGATTATGCAAAACAGATTGACAATCAAGTGTTTAAATTAATGAAAAGTCTATTGCCCGGTCCTTATACATTTATTTTGGAAGCCAATTCATCTGTGCCTAAAATGATTAGAAAAAAGACAACAGTAGGCATTCGTGTGCCTGCCAATCAAATTGCACGTACATTGGTAAAGGAATTAGGGAATCCTATTATGTCGGCATCATTAAAAAGCAGCAAAGACAATGGAGAATATATGACAGACCCCGAATTGATATTTGAAGAGTTTGAGAATCAAGTAGATATGGTCATTGATGGCGGTTATGGTGGTTATGAGCCGTCCACGGTTATCAATTGCCTTGATAATGAAATTAAATTGATAAGAGCAGGAAAGGGGAAAATAAAGATATAAATTTTACAACAGCAACTCGTTCTGTCGCTGTTTTTTGGCAACAAAAGACAGAGGAAAGTCTGGACAACAAAGAGCACCATACTTCCTAACGGGAAGGATTCGTTGAAAAGCGAATACAGAGAGTGCCACAGAAAATAACCGCCGAAAGGTAAGGGTGAAAATGTGAGGTAAGAGCTCACACTGCTGGTAGGTAACTATTAGTGGGGGTAAACCTTATGGGTTGAAAGACCATGTAAACCGAGGCTTGAGGGCTGCTCGTCCAATCTCGGAGGGTAGGTTGATATAGATATTTAGTGATAAATATCATAGATAAATGACAGAAATTCTGCCAACGCAGAATACAGAATCCGGCTTATAGAGTTGCTGTTTTTTTTTTGCATTTTGGGATAAATTTGTTCTAAAAAATGAAAAATATCGTCTGAACCGCTGATTTTAGTATGATTGGTGTGATTATTATGATTTAAATATCTACACTCTCCACTCTAAAAAAAAGAGGGAACAGCGCTGCTCCCCCTTAAATTATCCATTATGTTTAAATAAAACTCTATTTTACACTCATTTTTCTTACCAACTTCTGACCTTCAAATTCTAATGAATAGAAGTAGATGCCGGAAGAAAGACCATTGAGGTCAAAAATGATGTTGTTTTTGCCGACTATTGCATCAACGCTTTGAGTATAAATCACTTGTTCTGCTATGGTGTAAATGTTGAATGTCCGGGAGCGTCAAAATCCTGCTCAGCCACAATAACCCGCTGAGCGTTCGCAATCATAAGGCTTATCACAAAAGCCATTAAAAGAAAGATTTTCTTGGTTTTCATAAGAAAAAAAACTATTTTTAAAAAATTGTTAATATTAAAATAGAATGTATTTTTATGTATTTTTACTATTAGCAATTTTTGTGCCACTGCCCCCCAAAACCGCTCTCAAAAACAATAATATAAGATAATAGGTACAAAAATGCAAAAAAACAAATGAAAGTTGAAAATCGAAAATTGTTTTTCACCCTTTCTCCTTGTACCTTTCCCCATGCACCATTTTCGGGCAAGGCATGCCGTTGCCCCTACATTTTTTAATTTTTAATTGAAAAAAAAATGTATCTTTGTAATTTAGTAACTAAAAAACCAAAATAAATTATGGAAACACCGATTAGAAAATACCCCATAGGGCAGCAAGATTTTGAATATTTGAGGAAGAACGATTTTTTGTATTATGATAAAACGGGTTTTATATATCCGTTAGTTACGGCACACAAACAGGTTTTTCTTTCACGTCCGCGTAGATTTGGAAAAAGTTTGTTTCTTTCTACTTTGAAGTACTATTTTAAAGGTAGAAAAGAATTGTTTAATGGATTGAAAATCAGTGAATTAGAGAAAGATTGGACTGAGTATCCTGTTTTTCATATTGAGTTTAATCGCAGTGGTTTTGAATCATTGGAGAGTCTAAAATCTGTTTTAAGAGAAAACCTTGAAATCATTGAGGAAAAGTGGGGAGAAACGGACAAAAAAGAAGAACTTTCTGTGCGTTTCTCGACCTTAATTCGTAAAGCAGCCAAAAAATCAGGCAAAAAAGTAGTTGTTTTGATAGACGAGTATGATAAACCATTGTTTGCTACAATGCATAATAAAATTTTAAATGAAGAAATACGAGAAACATTAAAAGGTTTTTACGGT
>JAISTU010000203.1 GCA_031272415.1 Bacteroidales bacterium
TTATAAAATTGTCTGAACCACAGATTTTCATAAGATTTATATGATTATTATGATTTTAGAATTGTGATTTTAAGAATCACACAAATCATAAAAATCATTCAAAATCACAGTTCAGACAAGGATAATGTAGAGACGTGGCATGCCACGTCTCCATTATAAAATATTGATAATCAAATATTTATACTTCAAAAAAGACGTGGCACGCAAAAAAGACGCGGCATGCCACGTCTCTACATGAAAAATTGAATGAAAATATGGAGACGGAGCATGCACCGTCTTTACCATCATAAAATCCTGCTAATCATATAAATCTTATGAAAATCGTGGTTCAGACAAAAAACAATCATTTTTTCAAAAAAATATTTTTTTCAATTTTTTTTTGTATATTTGCAGAATGGTAAAAAAAAGACTTATGGAAGTCGGTTTTAATTTGTAATTTATTGTAAATAAAAGTAATATATATATTAGAGGTAAAGATGAAATTAAATGGAATTATTAAAGTTGTCTTATTATTGTGCAATTTAGTGCTTGGATTTTTGATTTATCGTTCAATAATGCGTCCGCAAAAATTTCAGGATATTTGTCAGGCACGCAGGACGGAGGTAATAGGTAAATTAACGACTATCCGCGCTTTGCAGAGTTATTATAAGCAAGAGTATGGGTCTTATGCGAAGTCATTTGACCAGTTGAAAGATTTTTGGAACAACGGCAAAGTAACAATTGTCAAAAAAGAAGGTTCTGTGCCGGACACTTTGACGGAGGAGCAGGCTTTGAAAATGAAATTGATTCGCCGTGATACCATGCGTGTAAGTGCCAAAGAAGAGATACAAGGCAAGGATACTCTTTTTCGCAATTTTAACGTGGATGCATTTGATATAGTGCCTTATTCGGGTGGAGAAAAGTTTGAAATTGATGCCGACACTATTAAACGGTCAAATATTCCTGTTTATGTGTATCAGGTTACGGCTTTTAAGCGACAATATTTGAATGATATTGACAATGACCCGCGTGTAAAATCCTCATTTTTAGGCAATTTACTCTTCAATAATTTACAAGGAGAGTTTTTGGGTAAAAATTTTGATTTTAGGGAAGATGTTAAAGATGTCATATTAGGGTCAATGACAGAGCCTTCTACGGACGGAAATTGGGAAAAATTGTGAGCAAAGCAGGCAAAGCCAATCTTATTTTTTCATACGCAGACAACACGCCCATTGATGAGGCAGAGTGTGCAAATTTATCTGTGCGTTGGACAAGTGACGGATTTTGTTTGTTGCTTTCTCTTGCAAACGGAAAGGTTATTTTGTTGCATCAATATGGATTTGTAGACGCTTGCACGATTGAGGAGCAATTGTTGTCTGTTCAATCGGCGACAAAAAATCTGTTTGTACCTTACAAAGAGCATTTGTTTGTCGTTTATACTCAACTCAATACGCAAATTCCAAAATCATTTTATGTCCCTGATGACAATGTTGCAATTAGTGCATTGTTAACAGAAAAGCATCAAGATTACAAAGTGATTGCAACCGCTGTTGAGGCGATGAATTTATATAATTTGTCGTTGATACAAAATGCTGTAAATCAGATACTTACAGATAAATTTTCGGCATATCAAATTTATCCTTCCATAACAGGTTTATTGACAGAGATGTCGCGTAGAAAAAACGGCAAAGAAGCATTTATTTTTGTAGATAACAGCAATTTTACGCTGATGGCGGGTGAGAGTGGTAATCTTTTGGCAGCCAATACATTCCACTACAATACGGAGGATGATTTTGTGTATTATTTGTTGTCTTTTATGCGGCAAATTTCGGATAAATTTCAGTCCATTCCGCTCTCTTTGGCGGGCAATATTACTGCGGACTCCTCCATTTGTCGCTCTGTGAAAAAGTTTTTTGAGAAAGTAGATTTTTTGACGGTTTTGGATAGAAAAAATGCACATATTGACAATGAGTACTGTTTTGGCGACATATTATCGTTGTTGTAGAAAATATATAATTGATTGATTATGAGGATTATATCAGGTTTGCATAGAGGTAAAAAAATTGTAGCCCCGCTCTCTTTGCCGGTGCGTCCGACTACGGATTTTGCCAAAGAAAGCCTTTTTAATATCTTAAACAATTATTTTTATCCGGATAAGATTAAGGTATTGGATTTGTTTGCAGGCACGGGCAATATTAGTTATGAATTTGCGGCACGGCAGGCAATCAGTGTTACGGCGGTTGACAATTATCAGCCTTGTGTAAATTTTATCAAACGAACAGCACAACAACTTAATTTTGAGAACATTACGTCTATCAAAGCCGATGCCGTTGCGTTTTTGCTATCATGCAGGCAGCAATACAATGTAATTTTTGCAGACCCGCCCTACACTTATACCGATTATGCGGCAATTGTGGACGCTGTTTTTGAAAAGGAAAGGCTTTTGCCGGATGGTTTTTTGATAATTGAGCATTCGGCTGTAATTGATTTTTCGCAAGATGACAAATTTTATCAACAAAGAAATTATGGAAAAGTTAATTTTTCTATTTTTGCACAAAATTTATAAAATTGAACCAAAAATATGATTAAATCAATGACCGGTTTTGGCAGTGCCACATACAATTTTGAAAATTGGACTATTAAAGCGGATTTAAGAAGCATCAACTCTAAATTGTTTGATTTGTACCAAAAAAACGCTGATTTTTTAAAGGATAAAGAATTGGAAATCAGGAACTTATTGTTAGATAATTTAGAAAGAGGCAAAATTGATTTAAATATCAGCATGGAAAAAGAAAATTTGTCCGCTGTGTTGGAAATTGATTTTCAAAAGGCGAACAATTATTATCATCAATGGCGAGCAATAGCCGACAAAATGGGGATGAGAGTCAAAGATAAAGATATTTTTGCGTCCCTTTTGAAATTGTCCGATATTTATCTTACTCCACAGGAATTTTTGGAAGACAATCATCTTTGGGAGGCAATAAAAAAGACCATACAAAATGCGTGTAATGAACTCAATATCAGCCGAGAAAGTGAAGGTAAATTTATTAAAAATGATTTTATTTTACGTATTGACAAGATTATCAGTCTGTTAGATGAAATAGAGCAATTTGAACCACAACGCATAGATACACTTAAAACACGCATAGAGAAGCAGTTACAAGAATGGAGTGGGGATTATGATAAAAACCGCATGGAGCAAGAAATTATCTATTATTTGGAAAAAATAGATTTTAGCGAAGAAAAAATACGCTTGCAAAAACATTGTCAATTTTTTAAAGAAACAATGGAAGAGGCGGTCTCAAATGGGAAAAAATTAGCATTTATTTCACAAGAAATCGGCAGAGAAATCAATACTTTAGGCTCAAAAGCCTACGACGCTCAAATCCAAAAAAAGGTAGTGCAAATGAAAGATGAATTGGAAAAAATTAAAGAACAATTAGCCAACGTATTATGAACAAAAAATGTGTGAGTTTTTTTATTAAATCAGCAGGATTTTTGACACTTTTTTGTGTTACGATTTCCCTTTTTTCGCAAGAGCCGCCCGATTCGGCACTCAATGGAAAAGTTTCTTATGTTTCGACCGCAATGTATATGTCTAAATATCAGACTATTAACAAAGAAAAATTAGAGTCTTTTTCCAAAGAACAATTGATTTACCGCAGGGATTTGTACTATGATACCGCACAATTGCTGACAAAAGATGCCTCTTTTAATCGCCGTAATTCAGAAGAAACAACGATTATCAATAAATATGATGCAAATGGAAAACTTTCTGAACAATTGGAACTCGCTTATAGACTGACGGTTACAAAAAAAACCACTTTTTTATACCATCCTAACGGAAATCTTAAACAAAGCGTAGATTATGATGCCTCCAATGCGGTGAAAGGCAGTGTTTATTATACATATAATGCTCAAAATCAAATACTTACAAAAAAAACATACAATAGTATTCATCTTTTGCTTGAAAGTCTTGAATATCAATATGATAGCAACGGAAACGTGATAATGATTAAAAATATTCCAACCATTAACAAAGAAAATATACCCTATCAGATTGAAAATCAATATGATACAAAAAATAGACTCATTTGTGAACGAAAATATGACAAAAACAATGTGTTGGAAACGGAATATTTGTGCGTATATAATTCAAAAACAGGACTTTTACAGTATGAAATCACAAAAAATATTGCCGGAGATACCGTTTTTTACACACAATATACTTACGACCGCAAAAATAGAATTGCCTCCAAATTTCAACTAAATCCACTCAAACCTACTATCCGAAGAACAAATACTTTTTATACATATAATAAACAAAATCAATGTGTTACAATTTCTGTCTATCTCCTTTATAACACCAAAAAGCCCGATATTGTAAAAAAATATTTCTATGACGACCACGGCAATTGGCAAGCATGGATAGAACAAAGTAACGAAGAATTAAAAATCGTATCCCAAAGAAAAATAACATACTTATAAAGGTGAGAGTAGAGAATTATTTTTTTTGCATTTTGGGAGAAAAACGTTCTAAAAAATGAAAAATCACTATCCATTCCCCCCGTCCTGCAAGGTTTAATTCTCTTCCTTTATAAAATCTTGAAAATCAAAAAAATCATTCAAAATCAAAGTTCAGATAAGGGGAAGGTAGAGACGTTGCACGCAACGTCTTTACTATCATAAAATAATCCTGCTAATCCTGTAAATCTTGTGAAAATCGTGGTTCAGACAAAAAATAATTCTCAATTCTTTTGACAAAATATGCATCCATATACAGATAATCTATTGATAGTCAATTCTCTACACTCAACACTCTGCGCTCTATACACTAAAAACTCACTTTTTTGTACAATATTTTTTTTATTTTTTCGTTATCTACAAAAGTTTTAAGTGAAAATGTTTAGTTTTGAGTATCAAAATTTATTATATTTAGCACTTTTTGTACCTGTATTTATAGTGCTTTATTTGTTATTGAGAAGACGACAAACGATTATTTGGAAACGTTATGGTCATTTGCCGATGGTTAGGCGTATGATGCCGAATTATTCTGCTAAAATGGCATGGTTAAAAATAACTTTGTTGTCTTTGGCATGGATATTTTTAGTTATTTCGTTGGCAAATCCTCAAATTGGCGCCAAAGCCGAAAAAGGGAAGCGAACAGGGATAGATATTATGTTTTGTTTTGACGTCTCTAACAGCATGTTAGCCAAAGATTATCGTCCCAATCGTTTGGAGGCTGCCAAATATTCATTGCAAAGTTTTATCAATCGTTTGAAGGGCGACCGCATTGGAATAGTAATTTTTGCGGGCAATGCGTTTGTACAATTGCCTATCACTTCGGATTATGCGGCGGCGGATATGTTTGTTTCCAACATTTCTACCAATCAAGTTTATACGCAAGGCACTAATATTACGGCGGCATTGGAGATTGCGGCGACAAGTTTGACCTCACAAAACAATGACACTATTGCACAAACGCCTGTAAATAAGGTAATTGTAGTTATTTCTGATGGAGAAGACCACTCCGATGGGGCTTTGGAGGCGGCAGAAAGTGTTGCCAAAGAAAATATTAAGATTTTCACTATCGGAATTGGCAGTCTCAAAGGCGAACCGATACCGATTGGAGGCAAAGGAGGTTCGCAAAATCTGCAAAGAGACAGAGAAGGGAATATTGTTATTTCAAGGCTTAATGAAGGCATACTCAAGCAATTAGCAAAAGTTGGAAAAGGTACTTACATTCATGCCGATAATGCCAGCACAGGCTTTGATATGCTTTCAAAAGAATTGGATAAAATTGAAAAATCGGAATTAGAAGATATACTTTCCTATCATTATCAGAGCAGATATTATATTCCGCTTTGGATTGCATTGATTTTCTTGTTAATAGAGATATTTTTATTTGATAAAAAAATTATAAAAATGAACCTTTTTAATATAATAAAAGATAAACACATTATTTTTTGTATATTTTTATGTGGAAGCACTATTTTATCGGCTCAAACTACTCAAGAATTGAAACAATTAAGGGAGGGCAATCGGCAATTTCAAAGAGCAGAACAAATGAATCAGCAAATGCAAAACAATAAAAACAATAATGCAAATTTGCAAAAAGAGGTGAATAATTTGTACGATAATGCCATGTCTGCCTACATAAAGTCCAACCAGAGCACGCAAAATTTTTACAAATCGGAATTTAATCAAGCGGCGGTTTTGTATCGGCAAGGAAAATATGCAGAATCTGCCAAAGAAATTGAGAAAGTAACTAAAAATCAACAAATTAGCAAAATTGATAAAGCCAATGCGTATTATAATTTGGGCAATGCGATGATGTCGCAAAAACAGTATACACAAGCAGTTGAGGCATACAAAAAAGCACTCATCAACAATCCGTCCGACAAAGATGCAAAATATAATCTGGCGTATGCACAAAAAATGTTGGCAACCGCAAATGCAAACAGTCAAAATCAACAACAAAATCAAGGACAAAATCAACAGCAAAATCAACAGCAAAATCAAAATCAACAAGGCGGTAACGACAATCAACAAAACAATCAAAATCAACAAAATAATCAACAAGATAATCAACAAAAAGGTTCTCAAAACGAACAGCAACAAAATAAATCTTCTGACGGACAAAAGTCTGATAATCAACAAAATAAATCTTCACAATCGGCTGAAAATGCATTCAAAGATGCTATGGACAAAATGCAAAACGATAAAACCGGACAAAATGGCAAAAAAGAACAACAAAAAAAGTCCTCCGCAGAAGATAAATTAAAGCAACAACCACAAAGCGAACAACAAAAAAAGCAAATGGAAGACTATCAAAAAGCCCTTCAAAAAGCACAGCAACAAATGGAAGAGCAAAAGGCACAACAAGAGCAACAAAAACAAAATTCAGACCAAAAAGATAAGCAAAATATGGCAGCGTTATCGCAACAAGAAGAAGACAAAAAAAATAAAGATAACTCCCCACAAAACGCTTATATTGAGACAGATAGCACACAAAAGAAACCACAAAAACCCAAAGCCACAGTTGCCACCGTCAGACAATTGGACGCTCTGCAACAAAATGAAAAAAGAACACAAGAAAAAGTCGGTATGCAACAAACAAATAAGAAAAAAACAGAAAAACAAGATAAAAATTGGTAATTTACAGCAAAAATATGAATAAAAAAGTCGTTTTAACAGCAGGATTAGTATTTTTTAGCATTTTTGGAGTCAATGCACAGGTTAAATGTCAAGCCACTGCCCCTTCGCAAGTGGCTGTTGGACAATCATTTCAGTTGCAATATGAATTGAGTGAAAAAGCAAGTCGAACACCCAATTTCAACCTTTCCAACTTTACATTTTTAGGCGGTCCTTATGAGCAATATTCCTCCTCAACAAGTTTTGTCAACGGTCGCATAAGTTCCACATCAAGCCACAATTACATTTATCAATTTCGTGCCGAAAAAGAAGGAACATACACCATCCCGGCAGCATCTTTTATTGTTGATGGCAAAGAAGTAAAATCTAACTCATTGAGTATCAAAGTAGTAGCAGCACAAGCCGGAAGCAATCAACGTTCTGCTCCACAACAAGGCAATCCAAGAGCAAGGAATCAGCAACAAGCAACACCGTCCATTAGCAAAGAAGATTTTTTTATCAAAGCAACTGTCTCTAATTCAACTCCTTACGTTGGAGAACAAGTGATTATCAGTTATAAATTATTTTTAAATCCTAATATACAGGGTTATAGGGTGCAGCCGACCGATTTTCCGACTGCCAAAGGGTGCTGGAAATATGAACTTTCGCAATGGAGCAACAATATGCCGCAACGGGAGCAATTGTATGAAGGCAAACGTTATCTTTCCATTGATTTGCCGTCTTATGCAGTTTATCCGCAACAAAGTGGAAGTCATACACTTTCGCCACTTGCTTTGGATTTAGCCGTACAAGTGCCTGTTCAAATGCAAACACAGGACGATATTTTTAGCATGTTTTTTGGTTCTTCTCCTTTTTCAATGGGCAGTCAAATGGTGGAACTCAAAATTGCGTCAAAATCGGTTACCATTACCGCCAAAGAAACACCTGCACAAGGAAAACCGGACAATTACAGCGAATTGGTGGGCAATTTTAAACTTTCTGCACACCTTAAAGATACAAAAATTGCTGCTGGTGAAGCAACATCTATCTTATTGACTATCAGTGGAAACGGAAATTTACAAACCGTTGAAGCACCTCAATTTAATTTTCCTAATGCCATCGATTCACATACCCCTGAAATAACAGACAATATAAAACCCTCATTATCAGGCGTTTCAGGTTCACGTACTTTTGAATATTTACTCATTCCCAGAGCCGAAGGGGAGTATATCATACCGCCAGCCTCTTTTTCATATTTTGATAAGGCAAAAAATACCTATATAACCCTGCAAACAGAGGAGTTTCAATTGCATGTAACCAAAGGCAATGGCAACACGACAGCCTACACTTCTTCACAAGCGACTGATATTCAGCAATTAGGCACTGACATTCGTTATATACATTCAACTTTTTTGCCTACTTACAGCGTTTTTGCATTTTCGTATTTATTTTGGGGTTTGCTCATTTTGCCGATAATATTGTTGGCGATAGTTCTCTTTTTGTTTTATAAAAAGGCTAAAAATCAGCGCAATACTGAACTTTATCGCGAGAAAAAAGCCGCTAAATTGGCACAAAAAAGGCTTATATTTGCTCATAAATTGCTCAAATTGCATAAAACGGATGAATTTTATGTGGAAATTTCAAAGGTTTTATGGGGCTATGTGAGCGATAAATTTCATATTCCTTTGGCTCAACTTTCATTTGATACGGCTCAACAAAAATTATTAGATTGCAAAATGGAGCCACAGTCTATACAAACTTTTTTGACCACTTTGCAACAGTGTGAATCTGTGCGTTTTTCATCCCAAACCGACATCACACCCGACCAAATGTATCAAAAAACTTTTGATTTTATTACTCAAATAGAAAGAGAAATAAAATAAATGGAAAGTTAGAGAGTGGAAAGTTTTTTGCATTTTGTCTGAACTGTGATTTTGAATGATTTGAATGATTTATATGATTTTTTTAATCCTGCCAATCTTATAAATCATACGAAAATCAAAGTTCAGACAAAAAAATGTTGAAAAATTTTTCTCTTTGACAATCAATAAATTATAAAATAATTGCAACTTTTTTTGCATTTATATTTTTTTTGCAGCGATAAAGGGTTGAGTTAGGAGAAGTAGAATGCTATTCTGTACATTGAAAAATCTTTATCCCGACTTCGATGGTCTTGTCAGTTTGATAAAAAAAATCAACTACTTGATTATCAGTGTTTTATATTTTTCAGGAGCGAATTTTTGAAATGTAGTGCCTCCCGCTAAATCGGAGTATGTTGATACTCTTTTGTTTACAAAACAAAACCGTCGAAGTCGGGACTTTTCCCTACAATGATTTTCAAGAAGTCCCCCTTGAGGAGGATTTATGAGGCTGAAAATTCTTTTTCCAACAGCGGAGGCAGACGGTCTATATCGCCGGCACCCATGGTGAGCAAAACATCAAATTGAAGTTGGTGCAAAAGAGGTATAAGTTGTTCTTTTTGAACTAAATACTTGTCTTTTTTGTTGATTTTATTGAGCAACATTTCCGAATTAACATTAGCAATGGGCTGTTCGCGAGCAGGATAAATGGGCAACAAAACAACAATATCCAACAACTCCAAAGAGCGTGCAAAATCGTCCGCCAAATCGCGAGTCCGGCTATAAAGATGTGGCTGAAAAATTCCGCAAATGGTCTTATTGGGGAAAATCTTTTTGGCTGAAAGAATAGTCTTTTTCAACTCTTGCGGATGATGCCCATAATCATCAATATACACTCTATTAGGTTGCACAATTATCGGTTCAAAGCGCCTCTTAACTGTCTGATATGTAGAAAGTTGCGACTTTATAATTTGGGGATTTACACCCGCACATAAAGCGACAGCGGCGGCAGCAACAGCATTTTCCACATTGTGTATGCCTCCGCAATGCAAAACAATATCATACACAATCCCTTGCGGAGTGCATAAATCAAAACTTTGTTCAAAAACATTCGTAATACGGTGATTTTGAGCATAAAAATGACATCTTTTATCGTCAAAATCATACGTAAATGCTTGTAAATGTTGGCATTGTAATTTTGGCAAAAGAGTAGGTTTTGTAATTAAAACACCATTTTTTTTAATACCCTTGACAAAGTCGGAAAATGATTTTTCTAACTCCTCCACCGAGCCATAAATATCCAAATGGTCAGCGTCAATTGCCGAAACAACCGCAATATCGGGATATAAATGCAAAAAAGAGCGGTTGTACTCATCCGCCTCAACAACACAGCATTGCGGCTGCGGGTCAAGTATCAAATTGGAATTGTAATTGGAGGCAATTCCGCCAATAAATGCGGCTATATCTCTGTCTTTGTGTAAAATATGAGACAACATGGCGGTGATGGTGGTTTTCCCGTGCGTGCCTGCCACTGCACAAGTGGTGGTAGATTGCGTCAATAAACCCAAAATTTCTGCTCTTTCCAACACAGGTATTCCTTTTTGTAACGCAAATTCAAATTCTGCATTATTTTTTTCCTTATTAACGGCAGAAGTATAAATTACTTGTGTTATATCGCTGGGTATCAAGTTAATATCTTCGCAATAATGTATATTCATGCCCTCTTTTTCCAAAGTTGAGGTTAAAGTTGAGGCTGTGCGGTCAAAACCACTGATTTTGTAGCCTTTAGCCTTATAATAACGGGCAAGCGCACTCATTCCAATGCCCCCGATACCTATAAAATAAACATGTCCATTCACTTTATTTGTCATTTTCTTGTATCAATTTAATTATTTCATTTACAATCTTTTCCGCTGCATTTGGCAATGCCAATTTCAGCAAATTTTGTTCCATATTTTTCAATTTATTTTCATTTGCCAACAAAGTGAGCAAAATATTTTTCAATTCTGTTGCTGTTTTTTCGTCCGGCAATAAAATGGCTGCTCCACAATCGCTCAAAAAACGTGCATTTTTGGTCTGATGATCTTCTGCTACATTGGGCGAAGGCACTAATACACAAGGCTTTCCTGCAATACATAACTCCGATACCGACAACGCTCCCGCTCGCGACACAATCACATCCGCCGCCGCATATAAATAATCCATTTCCTTAATAAACTCACTTACATAAATATTAGGCAATTGACGTATATTTTGAGGCAACGATTGATAAAACGCATTCCCTGTTTGCCATATTAGTTGTAAATCATTGTTAATCAATTCATTAACGCAGTTTTCTATCGCCTCATTAATCGTTTTTGCACCCAAACTTCCGCCTGTAATGGCAATTGTTTTTTTGCCTTCCTGCAAGCCGAAATATTGCAAAGCCTCCGACTTTTGAACCGATTTTTCAACAATAAAATTGCGTACAGGATTGCCTGTAATAACAATTTTTTGAGCAGGAAAAAAACGCTCTAATCCACTGTATGCCACGCAAATACGTCCAACATCTTTGCTCAACATTTTGTTCGTGATGCCGGGGTAGGAATTTTGCTCCTGTATCAAAGTGGGAATTTGGATTTTGATGGCAGATTTTAAAACCGGCGCACTCACATAGCCCCCCACTCCAACAACTGCATCCGGCTGAAAATTAAGCAAAATATTTTTCGCATCTTGCAAACTTTTCCAATACACAAACGGCAAACGTAAATTAGATAACAGATTTTTGAAAGATATTTTTCTTTGTAATCCGCTGATTGTGATACCTTTAATATCATAACCTGCATCTTTTACAAGTCTCATCTCCATCCGTCCGTTAGCACCTACAAACAAAATCTCAACATCAGGCAACTGCCGTTTGAGTTCGTTAGCAATCGCAATAGCAGGAAAAATATGACCGCCGGTGCCACCTCCTGCAATAATAATTCTATATGACCTATTTTGAAGCATTTTGCAAAATTACACTTTTATTTAATTAAAAATTAAAAGCCCCCTAAATCACCCTCGTAGAGAACTTAAAAAAAAGTAAAAGATGCAGGAGACAAGGGCGAAAGGTAGAGACATAATTAAAGCACCATAGCCTAAAACAACATCCCCCATTGCTCTTATTTATTGTTGATAAAGGAACAAAAGTGCGTCGCCGCCGGATTGCCTGTGCCTCAAATCACAAACGAAGGCAGCGATTTTTGGATTACGTTCAGAAAAGATATTTACAACAGGGAAGAGTTGAGTAATAGAGGGCTTAATGAAAG
>JAISTU010000227.1 GCA_031272415.1 Bacteroidales bacterium
AGTTTTGGAGTAAAAATGTTCTAAATTTGCACAAATTTAGGGATGAATTTGTGTAAAGCATTCCTTATCCCTACATTTTATAAAACATTGATAATCAAGTATTTGTATTCAAAAAAAAATCTACACTCTTCACTCTGCACTCTACACTCTTCACTCTGGAAAAAAAGGTTTTTAATTTTTAATTGACAAAAAGGTGTATTTTTGCATTTTTTTATAAGAAATATGACAGAAAGTTCAAAGATTCGTATTTTATTGGTGGATGATGAGCCTGATATTCTGGATTTTATGACATACAATCTTCGGCGTGAAAATTTTGAGGTTTATCCTATCGAAGACAGTATAAAAGCATTGTCGGTTGCACAAGAGGTGCGTCCTCATTTGGCAATTTTAGATGTTATGATGCCGGTAATGGACGGTATTGAAATATGTAAGCAGTTAAGAAACAATCCATTACATAAAGATATGGTAATTGCATTTTTATCTGCATTAGATGCTGACTTTTCACAAATTACAGGTTTAGATGCAGGTGCAGATGATTATATAACCAAACCTATACGTCCTAAAGTATTGATTTCCAAAGTAAAATCATTACTTAGAAGGACTTTTCCGGATGCGAACACGGAGGGAGAAATCAAACTTAAAGATTTATCTGTAAATGTTGAAAAATACACTGTTACAACGGCAGAACAGACCATTATTTTACCGCGTAAAGAGTTTGAATTGTTACTTTTGCTGATTTCAAAGCCCAACAAAGTGTTTCGCAGGGAGGAGATTTACGACAGAGTGTGGGGCGAAGATATTATTGTTGGAGAGCGAACAATTGATGTGCATATAAGACGTTTACGCGAAAAATTAAATATACATAACATCAAGACAATCAAGGGAGTAGGTTATAAATACGAAGAAGAGCAGATATGAGAATTGATATTTTAACCCTATTTCCGGAAATGTTGGAAAATATATTCAAAAGTTCTATTCTCAAGCGGGCGCAGGACAAAGGATTAGCGGAGATATATTTGCATAATATACGTGATTATTCGCAAGATAAGCACCGCCGTGTAGATGATTATCCTTATGGTGGCAAAGCAGGAATGGTCATGCGGGTAGAGCCTATTGCGGCTTGCATTGAGCATCTTCAAAAAGAGCGACAATACGATGAAACTATTTTTCTTACGCCGGATGGACAACTTTTGTCGCAAAATATTGCCAATGCTTTGTCGCTGAAAACCAATCTTTTACTGTTGTGCGGACATTATAAAGGAATAGATGAGCGGATACGTCAAAGATATATTACTGCCGAAATTTCGATAGGAAATTATGTTTTGTCAGGAGGCGAATTGCCTGCTGCGGTGCTCAGTGATGCGGTTGTGCGGCTCATTCCGGGCGTTTTGAATGATGAAACTTCCGCATTGTCGGATTCTTTTCAATACGGTTTGCTGTCGCCCCCGCTGTACACACGCCCGTATGAATTTGAGGGAATGACAGTGCCCGATATTTTGCTCTCCGGCAACGAAAAATTGATACAAGAATGGGAATTGCAAAAAGCAATAGAAAAAACAAAAAAATGCCGTCCTGAAATGTTAGACGAATAAATATTTATTTTATTGATTTTCAGCAATTTGCTTTACTACTTCCAAAATAGTAGAAAGTACTTTCAACAGTTGAGGTTTGAGCATTGTTGCCATAAAAAACGGTATATCTGCTTGAATATTAGCAGATAAAATGCACGTTTGAGGCTCATTTTCACGGATAAAAAACTGTACTTTTGCCACCATTTTCATAGCCCCTTTGAGACTATATTCTACCAATGAAAAAGGAGTTTGTTCAACAATTGTCAACTCAATTTCTCCTACACCTGCGACCGAAAAACTGCATTCGTTCTCCGTTGAGCGAAAATTTTGCAACTTGTCGGGAGGCAAATAACGTTCCAAATAACTGCAATTAGAAAGTATTTTATAAACTACTGAATCTGAATTATTTACATTGATTTCATTGCTTTGTATATCCATTGCGGAATTTTTTTAGTTAAACTGTTCAGCCCATTTAGCAGGGTTTTCTCTCCATTTTGCAAGTGTTTCTAATTCAGAAGGTTGTATATAATTTTCTTCTACTGCCTGCTGAATAAGGATGTCGTAATTTGTCAATGTAAACAACTGAAAATCAACATTTTTAAACTGTTCTTCTGCAATTGGCAAAAGATAGGAGAAAATAGCCACCATTCCCAGCACTTTTGCTCCTGCATCTTGTACGGCGTTTGCGGCTTTGAGGCTGCTTTTTCCTGTCGAAATCAAATCTTCAATAACCACAACCTTTTGACCCTCTTGCAAAACACCTTCAATGAGGTTGGTAAGACCGTGTTTTTTCTCTTCGCTGCGGATATAAATAAATGGTAAGCCTAATGTTTCTGCCACCAATGCACCAATGGCAATGGCACCGGTAGCAACACCTGCAATTACCTCTGTATCAGCAAAATACTGTTTTATAATATGCACCATTCCTTCTTTGATAAAGGTACGCAATTGCGGGTACGAAAGTGTTTTTCGATTGTCGCAATAAATGGGCGATTTTAAGCCCGAAGTCCATGTAAATGGCTGTGTTGGACGCAATTCTACTGCTTTTATGCTCAATAAATGTTTGGCACAATTTTTTTCTAATTTCATCGTTATTCCTTTTATTTTAATTATTTATGAAATATTATCAAATTTATTATTATCAACAAATTTTGTGCATCTGTGAAGATAGCAACAATAATATAACGCAGGATTTTCAAAAAAATTGTTTTATTTGCAAAGAAAATGTGTCGATAGATGAAATTTTGACACTTTTTTTGAAAGAAGGGAAAAATATATTGCTTCCGATGAAATCACAAGTCGCTGTTTTACAGAAGTTTAATGAAATAAAATCACATTTTTCATTTCATCAAGCCGCCGGAGGATTGGTGTTAAAAAATGAACAAATTTTGCTTATTTTTCGCTACAATAAATGGGATTTACCCAAAGGACACATCGAAAAAGGTGAAACAGCACAACAAGCCGCCATAAGAGAAGTTACCGAAGAAACAAATATTGATAATTTATTGATAATCAATGAATTAAAACCTACTTATCACATTTATCCCCCACTCGACAATAGTGATTACATTCTCAAAGAAACACAGTGGTTTGTCATGCAAACGTCCTCCAATCAGCCCCCAAAACCGCAGTCAGAAGAGGATATAACTGTCGCACAATGGTTTCCCATAAAAAATATTCCCTCTATAATAAAAGATATTTACCCCTCTTTGAGAGAAAATATTTTGAAAATTAGAGTGCTTTTTTAGAGTGTAGAGTGTAGAGTGTAGATATTTGATTATCAATATTTTAACATGTAGGGGTAGGGTATGCCTTACCCAAATCCACCACAAAATTACCAAAATCCACCACAAAATTTATCCATTTTTATAACAAATTTATCCCAAAATGCAAAAAAATCTCCATTCTCCATTTTCAATTAAAAAAAAGTTTTTAACTTTTAATTGAAAAAAAGTGTAATTTTGCAGTATGATTGCAAATTTACACCGACAACATATAAGTATATGATTAACAGGGATTTAGAAAAGACATTATTTGAACTGCTGCAGAAATTTCCTGCAATAAACATCACAGGACCGAGACAATCGGGCAAAACTACGTTAGCGAAAAATCTGACGGGATATAACTATTTTTCGTTGGAAAACCCCGACACGCGTCTCTTTGCAGAAAGCGACCCTCGCGGATTCTTGCGTTCGGCAGGCGAAAAGTTTATTTTAGACGAAGTACAACATGTTCCCGCACTATTCTCTTATTTGCAGGAAATATTGGACAATAGGCGTGAAAATGGCAAGGCAATTTTGCTTGGCTCGCAGAGTTTTTTGGTCAATCAGCATATTAGCCAGAGTTTGGCAGGCAGAGTTGCTTTGCTTAAACTGTTGCCGTTGTCATATTCGGAATTGCAAAACGCAAATTTTGGCGGTCAAAATATTGATAATGTGTTGTTTAAAGGCGGTTATCCTCGCTTGTATAACGAAGATATTGACCCTGTATACTTTTTCCCTAATTATATCGAAACCTATTTGCAGCGTGATGTACGCTTGTTGAAAAACATTGAAAATCAGACCACATTTGTGCGTTTCATCAAATTGTGCGCCGGTCGGGTTGGGCAGATACTTGATTTCTCTTCTTTGGCGAATGATGCAGGAATAGCCGTAAATACCGTCAAATCATGGCTGTCGGTGCTGGAGGCGAGTTACATTTTATACTTTTTGCAGCCCTATTCAGGAAATGTAAACCGCCGTTTGATAAAATCGCCCAAACTCTATTTTTACGACACCGGTTTGGCGTGTTCGCTCCTGAATATTGAAAACGAAAAGCAGTTGGCAACTTTTTATCTGCGTGGAAATCTGTTTGAAAATTTTGTTCTCTCGGAGTTATTCAAAGCCCGATATAATGGAGGATTGCCTGCAAATTATTTTTATCTCCGTGATTCAAAAGGTGTTGAAGTGGATTGCATACAGGAACTGTCTGACGGAATACGTTTTATAGAAATAAAGTCATCTGAAACATTGTCGACCGACCATATAAAAAACATTGTCTCTATGAGAAATCTTTTCAAAAATACCGAAAATTATGTAATTTATGCGGGGCAAAGCATACAAGATTTTCATGGTGTTGTGTTTGTGAATTGGAAAGAAACGAGAAATTTTGATAAACAGAAAAATGAATAAAATTGTAGGAAAAGTGATGAATAAAAATGATTATTTGAACGCAATGATTGAAAGCCATATCAACACCACAAAAATAAAACAATTGTTGCAGGACGCATTGACCAACAAAATCCACGACCGCGAAATTTTTATCACAGGAATTGATTACTCTTATTTATTACGAAGAAAACTGATAGACAATTAAAAATTAAAAAGATGCTCAAAAGGGGCTATTCCTTCTTCTTTTTTTATTGTTTGATTTTCGATTTTCATTACCAAAATAAAAATAAATTTAATAAAGTAATGATATTTTTTTTGCATAAATAGAGAAAATTATTGACAAAAATGTTTTTTAAATGTTCATAACTGATTGATTTTCAAAAAAAAAAAAAAAAAAAAAAAAAATAGCTTAAAAAATTTAAAAATTGGTTTTTTTTTTTTTTTAAAAATTTTTGGGGTAGTTTGGCAAAAAGGGGGGGTTTTTTAAAACCGGGGGAAGGGGGTAACGCGTTTTT
>JAISTU010000228.1 GCA_031272415.1 Bacteroidales bacterium
AGTTTTGGAGTAAAAATGTTCTAAATTTGCACAAATTTAGGGATGAATTTGTGTAAAGCATTCCTTATCCCTACATTTTATAAAACATTGATAATCAAGTATTTGTATTCAAAAAAAAAATCTACACTCTTCACTCTGCACTCTACACTCTAAAAAAAGGGTTTTAATTTTTAATTGAAGAATTTGTGTATCTTTGCATTTTATATAGTAAATTTATTTAGAAATTATGTTTCAATCTCTTACAAACAATTTGGAAAGAGCCTTTAAAGTGCTTAAAGGGCAAGGTCATATTTCGGAAATCAATGTAGCCGAGACACTTAAAGAGATAAGGAAAGCCTTATTAGATGCGGATGTCAGTTACAAAATTGCCAAAGAATTGACCGATACAATGAAAAAAGAAGCGTTAGGGAAAAACGTATTAACGGCTGTTTCTCCCGGACAGTTGATGGTTAAGATTGTGCATGATGAACTGGTGCGGCTTATGGGCAGTGAGCATGCAGAATTGAATCTTAAAACACCGCTTTGTGTGATTTTGATGTCGGGTTTGCAAGGCTCCGGGAAAACAACTCATAGTGCCAAATTAGCCCATTTTTTGAAGACAAAAAGAACAAAAAAAGTACTTTTGGTGGCGGCAGACGTTTATCGACCGGCGGCTATCGAGCAATTGAAAGTACTTGGAAATCAGATAGATGTAGAAGTTTTTTCCGAAGAAGGAAATAAAAATCCTGTTGATTTAGCCAAAAAAGGTGTAAATCATGCCAAAACGATGGGACACAATGTGGTTATCATTGATACGGCGGGACGGCTGGCGATAGATGAGCAAATGATGGATGAAATTGCCAATATAAAAAAGGCTGTCAATCCTCATGAAACTTTGTTTGTTGTTGATTCTATGACCGGTCAGGATGCGGTCAATACTGCCAAAGCGTTCCATGATAAATTGGATTATGACGGTGTGATTTTGACCAAATTGGACGGCGATACCAGAGGCGGTGCGGCATTGACCATTCGTTATGTTATTCAAAAACCTATTAAATTTATAGGTTTGGGTGAAAAGATTAACGATTTGGACATTTTTTATCCCGACCGAATGGCAGACCGCATTCTGGGAATGGGTGATATTGTTGGTTTTGTTGAAAAAGCACAAGAACAATTTGACGAAGCTGAATCGCGTAAATTGCAGAAAAAAATTGCTAAAAATCAGTTCGATTTTAATGATTTTATAGAGCAAATTCAGCAAATTAAAAAAATGGGTAATGTTAAAAACTTGATAGGCATGTTGCCCGGCATGGGAAAATTAACCAAAGATATGGATATTGATGAAAATTCGTTCAAACATGTGGAAGCAATGATACATTCTATGACCCCTTATGAGCGTGCTAATCCGCAGATTATCAATGGAATGAGAAGAAAAAGAATTGCCAATGGCAGCGGAACGTCCATCCAACAAGTCAATCAATTGCTCAAACAATTTGAAGGGACACAAAAAATGATGAGAAAAATGATTACATCGGGCAAAAGAATGCCTAATTTTAAATGATAATTACCTAATATACAATAATTTATGCAGATAATAGACGGAAAACAGATTGCAGCAAATATTAAATCGGAAATTGCAACGGAAGTAGAAAAATTGCGTTCCGAACATGGACATACACCTCATTTGGCGGCTATATTGGTCGGCGAAGACCCTGCCAGCCAAACGTATGTTGCCAACAAAGAAAAAGCCTGTGCAGAAGTAGGTATGGTGTCTTCGGTGTACAAATTGCCTGCCACTATTTCGCAAGAAGAATTGATAAAAACCATTCAATTTATCAACACGGACGATGAAATTGACGGCATGATAGTACAGTTGCCATTGCCCAAACATATTGTGGTAAATGATGTTATAGAAAGCATCTCGCCACTCAAAGATGTGGATGGTTTTCACCCTGTCAATATCGGCAAAATGGTGATTGGTGAGCCTTCTTTTTTGCCGGCAACTCCGATGGGAATTATGTTGCTCTTGGAGCGTAGCGGAGTGGTAGTGTCCGGTAAACATTGTGTTGTAGTCGGCAGGAGCAACATTGTTGGTACTCCAATGAGCATTATTTTGTCTCGCAATCTAAAAAATGCAAATGCAACAGTAACGCTTTGCCACAGTAAAACGCAAAATTTACCTCAAATTTGTGCTATGGCTGATATTTTGATTGTTGCGATTGGAAAATGCGAAATGATTGATAAACAATATGTTAGAGAAGGAGCAACAGTGATAGATGTGGGCATGCATCGTGTGCCTGATGCTTCTAAAAAATCAGGGTTTGCATTGCGTGGGGATGTTAAATTTGATGAGGTCTCGCCTTTGTGTGAATTTATTACTCCTGTTCCGGGCGGCGTAGGTCCAATGACCATTACAGGATTGATAATGAATACATTAAAAGCATATAAAGCCAAATTAAAATAGGCTTTTTGCATTTTTTTGCATCTATTTTTTTTTACAAGATGTTATTTTCCAATGCAAAACCGACTAAAAATAGATGTCAAAATATCGGCAGTCGTAATCTCGCCAATTAAATCGGCAAGACAATTCAAAACTTGCCGAATATCAGATGCCACCATATCGGAAGGCATTTGTTGGGACATTGCTTGTTGCACATTCGCAATATGAGAATTGGCTTGCTGTAAAATTTGATAATGCCGCAAATTGGTCAATAAAAAGTTTGATTTAATACTTTTATTATCAACTATTTTCGATATTTTTTCAATTAAAATATCCAAATTATCACCATTTTTGGCAGAAATTGTAATTAGTTCATAATCAAAACATTGTGAAGAAATAGAAGTATGAGGTAACATATCCATTTTATTAACAACGAGCAAAATTTTTGCATCAGAAATGTTTGTTTTTTTTATAAGTTCATTGATTTTTAAAATAATATTTTTCTCGTTAAACTCCTCAATATCAACTACATACAATACAATAAATGCCCGTTTAACGGCATCAAAAGTGCGTTCTATTCCGATTTTTTCAATTTCATTTTTTGCCGAACGAATGCCTGCGGTGTCAATAAATCGAAAATTACAGCCATTGATAACAATGCTATCTTCAATAGTGTCGCGGGTGGTGCCGGGAATGGGGGAAACGATAGCACGATTATCCTTCAAAAGTGCATTTAAAAGTGTTGATTTCCCGCTATTTGGCTCACCTACAATCGCAATCGGAACACCGTTTTTTATGGCTGTCCCTAAGGCAAAAGATTGTAACAATGTTTCAATTGTGTGCGATAAATGAGATAATAACTCATTCATTTGCTGACGATTAGCAAATTCAACATCTTCTTCTCCAAAATCCAATTCTAATTCTAAAAGAGATGCAAAGTTGAGTAATTTTTCTTTTAACTCTTTGATAATCAATGAAAAATCACCTCTTAAATTGTTCATAGCCAAACGGTGACTATCGGCGGAGTCAGCCGCAATTAAATCTGCCACCGCTTCTGCTTGCAATAAATCCATTTTTCCATTCAAAAATGCCCTTTGTGTAAACTCACCCTCAGTCGCCATTCGACAGCCTGCCGCCAACAAAGCCATAATAATTTGCTGTTGAATATAAACCGACCCATGAGAAGAAATTTCTATCATGTTTTCACCTGTAAATGACTGAGGTTGAGCAAAATAAGTGAGCAATACAGTATCTATTGGAGTTGATTGGGCATAAAAAGTTTTCAAATAAACCGTTCTTGGAATAAGTTTTTGTTGCCCTAAATGAAAACATTTTTCCAAACAATACAGCGCATTTTTACCTGAAATCCGTATCATTGCCACCGCTCCTGTCCCATAAGGAGTGGATATTGCACAAATTGTATCTGTAAGCATATTACAAAAATACACCTTTTTGTCAATAAAAAATTAAAAAACTTTTTTTTCAGAGTGTAGAGTGGAGATTTTTTTTTGCATTTTGGGAGAAAAATGTTCTAAAATCAGACAAAATACACAATAATATCGGAGATTTGACGTTAATAAAAAGAAAAAAAAATATTGATAAAATGAGAAATAGAATAGAAGAAATTACAAAGCATTATTACACCGGCAATCACCTGAGTAGCACGCAGTTAGTAACAGATGGGACAGGTGTTGCTGTACAACAAGTTGAGTATGCACCTTTTGGAGAAGTTGTGAATGAATATAACATCGATTGGAGCAGCGG
>JAISTU010000130.1 GCA_031272415.1 Bacteroidales bacterium
CTAAAATCGTAAATCTCTACAAGCTACACTCTGAAAAAAAACGTTTTTAATTTTTAATTGAAGAATTTGTGTATCTTTGTATTTAGTAGAAAATAATTGTTTATTATAAAAAAAAAAATTTACATGTCAGATAATTTGGATATAGTTGCTCTTAATGAGCGGATACAACAAGAGAGTGCTTTTGTAGATGTGTTGAATATGGAAATGGACAAAGTGATTGTTGGGCAAAAGCAAATGGTAAGAGAATTGCTGGTAGGATTGCTTTCAAATGGACATATTTTGTTGGAAGGTGTGCCCGGATTGGCAAAAACATTAGCCATTAAATCGTTGGCAAAAACTATCAATGCCAAATTTAGTCGCATTCAGTTCACACCTGATTTATTGCCTGCCGATTTGACAGGTACTATGATTTATTCGCAAAAAACAGAAGAATTTATTATAAAAAAGGGACCTGTTTTTGCAAATTTTATTTTGGCAGATGAAATAAATCGCTCTCCTGCGAAGGTACAAAGTGCTTTATTGGAAGCCATGCAGGAGCGACAAGTTACTATTGGAGAACAAACTTTTGCTTTACAAGAGCCTTTTTTGGTTTTGGCTACGCAAAATCCTATAGAACAGGAAGGTACGTATCCTTTGCCGGAGGCGCAGTTAGACCGTTTTATGCTCAAAGTGCTTATCACTTATCCAAGCAAAGAAGAGGAAAAATTGATTTTAAGGCAGCAAATTGGTAGCAAAAAAACGGATGTAAGCACCGTTTTCAAAGCCGAAAATATCATCCGAGCCAGAGAAGTGGTTAGAGAGGTGTATGTAGATGAAAAAATTGAGGATTATATTACCGACATTGTTTTTTCTACTCGCTATCCTTCTGATTATAAGTTAGATAAATATACGTCCATGATAAATTACGGAGCATCTCCACGTGCGTCTATCAATTTGGCATTGGCGGCAAAGGCTTATGCGTTTATCAAACGGCGCGGATATGTGATACCGGAAGACGTGCGAGCAATTTGTCATTCGGTGATGCGACATCGAATTGGATTGAGTTATGAGGCTGAGGCTGAGAATATTACGACCGACAATATCATTGATGCCATACTCAATACGGTTGAGGTTCCGTAAAAAACCATAATGGATAATTTTTTCTTTGGAACGGAGGCAGAAAGCAGGTTGCAATTCTTTGTAAATGATTGTATTACAAAGAAAAAACGTATTTTTTTGCTTTGCGATGAAAATACGGAAAAATATTGCCTCCCGATTTTGCAAAGTCTCTCAAAATTTGCATTTTTGGATAAATTTGTTCTAAAATCGGGTGAAAACTCAAAAAGTATTGATAATGCGACACTTATATGGATATATTTATTGGAACAGCGAGCCGATAAGGATGCTGTTTTGGTGGCGTTAGGCGGTGGTGTTGTTACTGATTTGGCAGGTTTTGTTGCCGCAAATTTTAAGCGTGGAATAGATTTAGTTTTACTGCCAACTTCGCTTATTGGGCAAGTGGATGCGGCTTTGGGAGGTAAAAATGCAGTCAATATTGACAATGCAAAAAATCAAATTGGAACATTCAAAAAAGCCGATATTATATTTATTTTTCCACAATTTATATCAACTTTGCCTAAAATAGAAATTTTTTCAGGCTTTGCGGAAATGTTAAAACATGCCTTAATTGTTGATGCCGTTTATTGGGAAAAATTGAAAGATAGTGATTTTACTATTGATATGATTAACAATGAGTTAATACTTACTTCTGTCAATATAAAATCTCAAATTTGCCAACAAGACAGGTTTGAAAATCATTTGCGGAAAAAATTAAATTTCGGACATACCATCGGACATGCTATTGAATGTTATTATTTATCTAATAATCAGTCTATTCCGCATGGGCATGCTGTTGCAGAAGGAATGCTATCGGCAGCCTATATTTCGTATCTGAAAAATATGCTCTATTTATCTCAATTACAGGAGATTAAAACGGTTATTCGGCGTTTTTTTCCACCGCTTTCTATTCCTAAAAATGATTATTCTTTAATTTACCAATATACTTTATCTGACAAAAAGCATTCTTCTCAAAGTGCTAATTTTACATTGCTCACATCGATTGGACAATCCATTGTAAATCAAGATGTTAGCAAAAAAGAAATAATAGAGGCAATGATTTTATAGTAGAGACGTGGCACGCCGCGTCTCAAACAAAAATAGAATGGCAAGTAGAGACGAGACACGTAGCGTCTCAAACGAAATAGAATGGCAAATGGAGACGTGGCACGCAACGTCTCTACTTTAATCCCTGAATATTCCGCAAATCCCAATTTAAATAAAAATATCTTCTAAAATGCAAAAAAAAAACTTAAAAAAATTTTTTCCTTGATAATCAATAAAATAACAGATAAAATCAACTTTTCATTTGGCGATTTTATTGTTTAATTGAAAAATTTGTGTATCTTTGTATTTAGGTAAACATGCATTTAGTAAAAAAATATTTTAGGAATTATAGGTTTTATTAGATGTATAGGGAAAATATGGAAATATTTTTAAGAAGGAATTATACGGTTATGAGGCGAACTTTGTTGCGATTGGCAGAAACAGTGAGGCAAAAAGTTACGCTGGTAGGGTGTGTTATGCAATCACCTGATTATCAAGCATTTTACCCCCCCCCCCCAACTTACTGATTATCAAGCAGTTAGGTGCATATTTGGGGGAATCTCAAAAGCATTCACAAAATTTAGTAACAAATACATATATTATAAAAGGCTTTCGCTCAAAAGCCTTATTTCTCTTGTAATGATGTTGAATAGGATAGTATATTTTCGCAAAGTAAAAACTCATATTCAATTGATTATGAGACGGTTAGTGCTATGTACAACTCTTCATTTGAATAGTTGCATGGCTTTGTTTGAAATTAAAGTAATAAATAATTAAATAAATTTTTTCACATATTAAAATAAAATAAGAATCAAATGAAAAAGTATGTAAAATTAAGCCTAATGGCTTTAGTAGTAGTAGGTCTTTGTTCATGCAACAAAGATGAGAAAGTAAGTGCTCCAACGTTATTGTCGGTAACGAACATAACGCCAACAGGAGCGACGCTTACGTGGTCAGGGGACGCAGATGAGTACGAAGTTTCGGTGGGTACGCTCGCCAAAACATCGAAAAGTACGTCTTTGGAAGTAACCGATTTGCAGCCGAACACCGAGTATACTTGGAAAGTACGTGCTAAAAAAGGTAGCAACCTCAGTGAGTGGGCAGAAGGTCCTAAATTCACAACAAGCGGTGCCAATGCCACTGTTAAAGTGAATTTTAACGGACAAACGTGGACAGCGGAAAAAGTGGATTGCAGCATACAAGGCGGTCTGCTGACCATTGTTGCATATAGTTCGTTAGACACGACCGCATGGCATCCCTTTTTGCGTTTCAGATGTAACCAACAAGTAGGGACAGAAAGCAATTTGTATAAACTTGCGAGTATTCCCAGCCTTGGAGAGGGTTATTGTCAGTATGCAGACCAATTTATCTTCAACTTGCAAATACCCGGATACGGTGAATTTCTATGTTGCGATTGGGTAACATTAGACGGCTCGTTCACAGTTTCTGAAATTGAAGGCACGTATTTGTCGGGTACAGGTGCGTTCACCATGTTGGAGATAGTGCCTTATTTGCAGTCAATGCAAACTGACCCAAGCAATCCTGTCGTTAACACAAAAATGATGTCAATTGAACTCAATAATGTTGCCATCACCAATGCGTCAGCGATACCTGCATTGAAATATATGCAGATGGGAAATGTTAAATCAATGAAATCTGAATTTTTTAAATGATTAAATTTAGGGAGTTGCTATTTGTAGTGGCTCCCTTTTTTCTTTTTGTAATTATTTGAAGAACAGACATTTAAGGTTTAAAACAGTAATTAAAGCAATTTAGTATTAACAAATTATATAAATTTAAAACCATGATTAGAAGAGGTTTAACAACAATAGTTTTAGGCATATTATTGAGCCTAATGATGGGTATATCCCATGCACAAAGAACAATATTCAGTGAAAATTTTGACGGCGGAACGGTTTCCTACACATCTTCAACAGGCTGGCTAAGCAATGCGACTTATTTTGTCAGCCAGTACAATTCTTATGGAACAAGCGTACCGAATACCACAGGGATGGTCTATTATTTGACCTCTCCGGTGTATGATTTGACAGGTTATTCGTCTGTTTCTCTGCAATTTAAGCATATCTGCAAAGTATCTCCATTGGATACGGTGTGGATAGAGTACAAAATTTCGGGACAAGTGTGGACGCCTATTCCTGCCAGTGCCTACAAAGGCAGTGCTGCCAATTACGCACTCAACGGATTTAGTGCCGCATCTTATCCAATCTGGCAAGCAGCGGACAGCACCGTAAGCCCCCAATCAACGTGGTGGAAGTGCGAATATTTTGATGTTAGTTTTGAGGTAAGCAATGAAAGTTCGGTTGAATTTCGCTTTGCTATCAAAAAAGGAGCAACAGCAGGCACGCAAATTTCTTACGGCTGGCTGTTAGATGATATAGAAATTACAGCCGCTACCAATTCTACTGTGCCTCCGACGGTGCAAATTGTGTCAGCAACACCTCCCACAGATACGGTGTATTCTGTTGGTCCTTACCCACTTACGGTAAAAATTAAAAACAATTCAGACACCACTTTGGCTACTCCTTGGCTGTTTTATTATATCAATAACACCAAAGATTCTATTGCATTAACTCAACTCAATGACAGTCTTTGGACAGTGGTTTTGCCACAAAAAACAGCAGGTACAAAAGTGTTATATATCATTGTGGCTAAGGACAATAGAGGCAATACAACATGTATTAGCAACGGATATACAATTATTCGTCCTTCGAGTGTTACACTTGGAAATTCTGCTTCAATTGATTGCTTTACTTCTCCTGTTGCAGGGGCTACAGTGGGCGGGACGCTCACTCCCGTAAATGTAATTTTACGTAACAGAGGCACAGGCACACTTTCAATGGCGACAATCAATTGGAAAATCAATACTATAACGCAATTCTCAAAGACATATATGAATTTTAGTCCCGGTTTGTCATGGGATTTTACAGATACTGTTAATTTGGGGAATTTTACACCGCGGATAGGGGAGTATGATACCATTGAGGTGTATCTTTCCACTGTCAATGGCATGGCTGACCCTGACCCGACAAACGATACCGTTAGGATTATCACCTTTGGGTGCAATAATATTATTACCGGCACTTTAACAATAGGTGCAGGGGGAAATTTTGCTGATTTTCAAGCATTTAAAACAGCCATTAGTTCAAGTACTTGCTCACCCATTAGCGATGTTACTTTGGCGTTTTTGAACGGAACTTATACTGAAGGCATTGATTTGACAGGTATTTCCAATTATATGAATGGATATACATTGACACTTACCTCTCAATCCGGCAATGCAGATGATGTTGTATTTGAATGGACAACAGCAGGAACAGGAAATTGTGTTACTATAAATAACACAAATAACGTGATTATCAAGGCATTAACATTTGATAATCATACACTTTCGTCAGGGAATGCTATCAATTTTACAGGTGCTTGTAATAATGTTTTGATTAGAGATTGCAAAATTTTGAGCCATACAACAACAACTTCTACGTCAGTTATACCTATTGGTTCTTATAACATGTTTTCGGCAGGACCGAGTATCAATAATGTTCGCATTATTCACAATACTATTAATGGTGGCGGTTATGGTATATGTTTTTATCAAGGAATGGCGCCTCCCTATTTTACCAATATTGTTTGCGACAGCAATACTATCACCAATTCCGGTCAATATGCAATATATGGCGGTTATGCAGAATTTACAAGCATTTCCCACAATACCATTTTAAGTAGAGGAGAAAATGCAGGTGCACATAAGATTTGGAGAGGTATAAGTCTATCAGGAGGAAACGGTCATATTATCGGCAATAGAATAGTACAACGTTGCACTACCACTACCAAATTGCCGATAGGTATCTATCTAAGAGGCTATACTCCTTCGGGCAGAACATTTACAGATACGGCAATTATCGCCAATAATGAAATTATTGTATGTGTAGACTCATTCCCAACGGCGGTGGCTAATTCCGGTGGCGGTATACGCTTGGATGGCACTTCTTCGCTACCGAACGATGCTAAAATTTTATATAATTCCATATTTGTCAAAGGGTCAGCCAAGAGTGCCGGAATTGACCTTGCAGCGAATGACCTTGCGGATATTAAATACAACAATATTTATATGACCAATACGTCGAGTGATGCGTATCCGATTTGGCTGAGAAGCACGGCAACACCTACCCGCGACATTGATTATAACAATATGTATGCCCCCACCAATGTGGGCTATGTTAATGGTGTAAAAACTACTATTGCTGCATGGCAGGGAGCAGTAGCGTCAGATGTTAATTCTTTTAAAACTTTGCCTTCATTTGTCAATTCAAATGTCAATTTACGATTGAGTGATAATTTAGGGTTTACTTGTCCTGCAAGATATGATGTTTTGACGGATATTGACGGAACGCCACGCACAACTACAACAACAGTAGGTTGTTACAATGCTCCCGAACCTACGGTAATAGATGCCGCATTGACACAATTGACAGGATTACGCAATGCTGCTTTTGTCAATGATAATGACATCGTAAAAGTTGTTGTTTACAACAATGGAACCGTTATTTTGGACACCATTAAAGTACAATGGAAAATCGACAATACATTGCAAACTCCTGTTGTTTGGACAGGGAATTTGTTGCCATACGAATATGATACAATAACTTTGGGAGGCATCACCTATTCCACAAGCGGCAATTGCACAATCAGCGCCTTTGTTGATAGTTTGGGCTACAAAACGGATGCTAATAAGAGCAATGATACGGTCGCTGTTACGCAGTTGGTGTATTCCAATGATAAAGATATTGAATTGGTTCAATTGTTGGGAGTTAGCAATTCCGTTGCAATAGGTCAGACTGATACTTTGAAAGCGGTTGTTTACAATAACAGTGCATTTGTAATGGACACAATATCAATTAAATGGAAAGTTGGCGGTATTGCTCAGCCTACTGTCAAATGGACGGGCAGTTTAGCCATTAACGCTTATGATACAATAGAATTGGGCGAGGTAACATATTCTACTATAGGCAATACAACAATAGAAGCCATTATTGACAGTTTGGGCAGCATTACGGACGACAATCCGGTCAATGATACGGTAAAAATAACAGTTTCTGTATGTACAGGCACTTTCGATGGCATTTATACTGTTGGAGCGGGGGGTGATTTTGCCACTATTGCGGCGGCATTGAGCGAACTTAAATCCTCATGCAGCACGGTAGAAGGCGATGTTACACTTGCCTTTAAAACAGGCACTTACAATGGTATGAGCATCAATTTGACCGATATATCCAATTATATGAACGGCTATACATTGACACTCACATCGCAGGCAAATCATGCAGACAGTGTTTTGTTTACGGTTACGGCTATGATGGGCACCAATATTACGCTCAACAACAGCAATAATATAGTTATTAAAAATATTACAATGGACGAATCTGCTGCTCCATTCACCGGTCGTTGTATTACTTTTACGGGTGCATGTACCAATGTAGTGATTAGAGATTGTAAATTGAAAGGTTTATTGCAAGTCGGAGGTGCAGGCGCCATACTGAATATGACAGCACGCGGACCCATTTATAAGGCGACCAATACAGGAGTTGTAGATTCTATTTCCTTTATTAACAATTGGTTTGAGGCAGGTGTGCAAGGGATATTATTTTATGCGGGCACATCATCTGCACACGGGACACATATTGTTTTTGACAGCAATACGGTTAATGACCAAACCGAATTTGGTGCTACATTTTTCTATGCAGACTTTTCCAGTTTTAAACACAATCGCTTTATCAGCACCAATAAATTGTCTCTCAGTAGCGGGACAGTTTTTATGTTCAGAGGATGGGCAGGTTGCAGATTGATAGATTGCAGTGGAGATATTATTGGTAATACCGTGCGAGATGTTTGTCCAAATCCCGTTTCCGGCGGCGCATACGGATTTGATTTAACAAATCACAACAGCACTATTTCGGATACGGCATTGATAGCCAATAATGAATCTATTTTTATTTTAGCAAATGGTATAGGTATCAATTTGGAAGGCAATTGTAAAGCCAAAATTTTGCACAATTCTATTTATAATGGCGGTTTTGCAATGTATGGCAGTGATGTCGTGAAAGGCATTGCTATAGATGGCGCCGCTCATAACTACTTGCAAATCAAATACAATAACATTATTCTCACAAAGATAGATACTGTTTTGCCTGCAGGACCTCTGGTCTCGGTTACTTATCCAATTTATTTGACCGATATTTCCAATGTGTCCAACTGGGATATTGATTATAATAATATGTACGGTATTAAGGAGATAGGCTATGCGGCAACCAATGTAAACAGTATTTCAGTATGGCAGTCCTTGATTCCTTCAGATTTGCATTCGGTGAGCGTTTTGCCTGTATTAACAGACAGCAATATCAATTCACTGAAAATAGAAAACAACGATTCGCTCTTATGTCCGTTGAGTAATGCTATCAATTACGACATCGAAGGCACTACACGATTGGCACTTACCCAAATGGGGGCTTATACAGCAACTGTAACCGATTTAGATATGGGCTTGGTTTCTCTCACTAATTCGGGAGCATTTGTTAATCAGGCAGTTACGGTCAAAGTTTTAGCCAAAAATATTGGTATTGATACAATATCGAATGCGCAATTAAGTTGGAGCAAAAACGGTGTAATTCAAGGCACTCAAACTTGGAATCCCAACCCCGCTTTGGGGCTAATGGCTTCGGATACTGTTGTTTTGGGCAATTTTGTGTATGACGGCACACCAACTCAAATTGTGGTTTGGATTGATAGTGTAAATCACCAAAAGGATTCTGTTCGCAGTAATGATACGGTAACTATCAATATGGCAACACTTATATTAGCCTCATTTTCAACACCTTATGTTGATGACACCATTACAGACCGTCAATTTGATGTTTATGCGACCATCGAAGAGAGCAGCGGAGCATTGAATATCAATCCCAATCCTGCTCTGTATCTGAAAATTACGTTGGGCGGAAATGTTACTTATGACACCGTTCCAATGACTTTCTCCGGCGGCAAATGGTCGGCACAAGTTCCGCTACAGTATTACGGCAGCAAGGTGGTTTATAGTCTGTTTGTAACGGATACGCTGGGTAACAGCCTGACTATCAGCGACTCAACATTTATTGAATATAACCCTAATCAAAATTATTCCACTAAAAACTTGACAATCAATCAATTAAGCGGATTAGATTTTGGAAATTCGGGATGTGTCCCTTACCAAACCGATTTAAGTTTGTCAATCTACAACACTGGTAATCAGGCATTTGACTTCTCTCAAACGCCACTTTCCATTCATTTGCAGACAACACAAGCAGTGGCATTCAGCAAAGATACCATTCTCAACAGTGGCATTTTGAATACGGGAGATACTTTGATAGTCGGTGTTGTGAGCAATTTTGCATTGGCAAATTCGGGTTTGTACGATTTTTCGGGCTATATTTCCTCCGTTTATGACAGTATTCATAATGATGATACGTTAGTGCTTGATTATCAATTACTTAGAATTGGATTGCCTGTTGATGAAACCTTCACCAATGGAGTTATGGATTCACTGTTTTATATTACCTCCGAAGTGGGGACTTCAACTTGGCAAATTGTTACGCAAGGGGCTGATATTGACAGCATTATATCTCCGCAATTTGGGAACGGAATGTTGTCATTTGTGGGTTCAATGGGAACAGTTAGTCGCCTCTATACCAGACAGTTAGACCTTTCTCAAACCTCACAGCCCAATCTCTCATTTTGGTACTATTATGACACCGTGCCGAGTATGGATTATATGGACGTGCATGTTATTATCGGGGGCGGTGTGATAGACACGGTTTTGTTTTCGTTGAACAAATATGACCCCTATTATTGCGGTTGGAGACCTTACAGTGTTGATTTGCCGGCATGGGCGATACATGAATGTGTTGTGTTTGCTTTTGAGGCAATGGAAAAGTCTAATGGCACTGTAACTCAATACATTGACCGCATCCGTTTGACCGCAAAACAGGACATCGAACTTTCTGAAATTATTCTCCCTGACCTTTCGGCTTGCGACCTGCAAAACAAAGAATGGAAAGTGGTCATCCAAAACAAAACATTGCCCACGCTTGATTACAGCACTACTCCGCTCAATATTTATTTGGAAATTGCTCAAACAGGACAAACATTTACCGCCACGCGAAGCAGTGGCATTTTGGGTGGTTTTGCTAATGACACGGTAACTTTGTCGCCAAATTTCAATTTTGCACCCGGAAATTACACTGTAAAAGCGTATTTTGACTACATTTTGGATGCCAATATCAATAACGACACTTTGGCAACTGTTGTATCTGTTAATCCGAAATTGCATTTGGAAGGTGTAAAACTCTCAACGTCAGGCAATTGTTTGGCAAGCGGAGTCAAAATTCAACAAGAAGTTATCCTCCGCAATGTTGGCAATATGGAGTTGGAAAATTTTGTCTTAACTGTTGAAATTCACGGTAATGCAGGACTTTTGCAAACTTTGACGGACACTATTTATACCGCTCTTTTGCCGGATAGTGTGCTAAATTACACATTTACAAAGGATTACACCGTTCCGACAGAGGATTTATTTGTGGTGCAGATTTTTGGAGATTTATTGGATTGTGCAGGCAATTACATTGACACCTCTATCCTTTCCGAATGTGCCGAATTGATAGCAACTCCGCATTTGTCAATCACTACACTTTTGAGTCCCGCAGGAACAACGGATACTGTTGATAATCAATATAATATAAAAGTAAAAATTGAGAACAACGGTAACGTTAGTGCATATAATGTAGTCGTTTTTGCAAAAATTGAGCAAGGAGGCAACAGTATTTATAATCAGCAATTGACCCTCGACAGCATTGAGGCTCATAGTTTTTACGATGCCGAATTTACCCCTGCTTATACCATTGCGGATGAAGGAAGTTACACAATAACAGTCCATTTGAGCAATATTGATACCTACGCTGCCGATGATACATTGACTGTCATTCGCACAGCCGTCAAAAAAGCAAATATGGTATATATTTTTGACAAAAATAGTATATCACTTTCTCAAAATATCCCCAATCCTGCTACCAACACCACAAAAGTTGAATACTCACTCCCGCATGACGGCAAAGCAACATTCAGCATTTGCACAACAGCAGGACAAGTGGTTTATAATCAGACTGTTAATGCCTTCATCGGCACAAACAATATCATTTTTGACCTCAACGGATTTGCCTCCGGCATCTACTTCTATTCCATGGAATTTGAAGGTCAGAAGTTGGTAAGAAAAATGAGCGTGAAATAAAAATAAGTTTAATATAATTAAGCATGTTTACCAAGGGGGGCAGCAATGTTCCCCTTTTTTTCGTGCGACGTGTGAGAGGGCGGGGGAGAAATCCCCCTACCTACTCGATTATTCCACTGAAATTTTTTGTTAAAAATTTTGTCTTATTTTTGAGAAACCAACATTTTTTTTGACCTTTTTTAGGGTGTGAAAAAAAGTAAATTTGTAAGGTTTTTGTTTTTTGGAGAATGATTATAAAATCTTGAAAATAAGTTTATTACAACTTTCATTTTGATAAAAACATTACAATTAAAATAAAAAACATTACAACAAAAATAAAAATATGACACCCTACCTCAAAAAAAAATGCTAAATTTGCAACATGGTTGACAAGGGTCAATTTAGCAGAAAAAAAGTTTAAGCGTAACAGTAAAAAAAAGTATAATAGATTAGGAATTAATTGTTAAATATAAAAAAAATATTGAGTAATGAGAAAAATATTTGTTTCAGTTTTTGTGGCAGCATTATTTGCGCCAATGGTATTAACAGCACAGACTGCGGAGAGTCAACAAGAAGAGTCGCCGTTTGATTACGGGGTATCTTTGGATTTTCAAAGCCGTTATATATGGCGTGGGCAGTCATTAGGCGGTTCGGCAGCATGTTTGCAACCGGGTACGTATTTCAATTGGAAAGGTTTGGAAATCGGTGCATGGGGGTCATTTTCAATGACTATCAGACCGTATGCCGAATTAGACCTCTATTTATCCTACACCTTTTGGAAAGATAGATTTACGGTTATCTTTACCGATTACAGTTTTCCGTTTGAAGAGGATGCCGATTTTAACTATTTTGACTATGAAAACAATCATGTTTTGGAAGCCGGATTTAGTTACAATGGTGAAGAAAAAGTGCCTATATCGGCAGGCGTTTTTGTCAATGTTTTTGGGGCAGATGCACAAAAAGAGAACGGCAAAAATGTATATTCTGTCTATGGTGAATTGGCTTATAATCCAAGATGGGAAAAAACGGGTGTAGATTTTAGCATTTTTGTCGGATTTGCGTTCAATGGACCCGCTTATAAAGACGCATTTGGCGATCCTGTATTAGGATTTTACGGCACTAACAAATTTGGAGTAGTCAATACAGGGGTTTCGGCTACAAAGACTTTCCAAATCAACAAAACGTTGTCTATTCCATTGTCAGCGGCTTTGATTTTCAATCCATGCTCCAAAAAAGCCTATTTTACGGCAAGCGTAGGGATTGCTTTATAATTGTGTAAATTTTTATATAAATAAATAAAGTAAATTAAATTAAATTAATTATTAACTAAATCAATCTTTTAAATTATGTTTGATAATAATTTTGACACAGGTTCAACCGGTTTTATGCTCGTTTGCACGAGTTTGGTGATGCTAATGACACCGGCATTAGCAATGTTTTATGGTGGCTTGGCTACCAAGAGAAATATTTTGGGAATTATGACTCAAAGTTTTGTTGCTTTGGGGTGGAACACTTTGTTGTGGTTCATTTGCGGTTATTCTCTCTGTTTTAGTGGAGATATTGGCGGCATTATTGGAAATTTAGACAAAGCGTTCTTATGTGGAGTAAATCCTGGTTCTGCGTTCAGCGGTAACCCTGATATTCCCGAATATGTTTTCATTGCGTTCCAAATGATGTTCGCAATTATTACACCTGCTTTGATTACAGGCGCATTTGTAAATCGTGTTAGTTTCAAAGCGTTCTTTATCTTTTTAACCGCTTGGCAGTTTTTGGTGTATTATCCATTCTGTCACATGGTTTGGGGCGGTGGTTTATTGGCACAATGGGGCGTTTTAGACTTTGCAGGCGGTATCGTGGTTCATGCTACAGCCGGTTTTGCGGCTTTGGCTTCGGTATTCTTTGTTGGAAGTCGTGCTGACAAAAACTCCACTCCTAATTCCATTCCATTGGTAGCAATCGGAACTGGTTTGTTGTGGTTTGGATGGTATGGTTTCAACGCAGGTAGCGAATTGAATGTTGATGGTGTAACTGCTAACGCATTCTTAAACACAGACGTGGCTGCTTCATTTGCCCTCTTTACATGGATGGTAATTGAATGGATACGTCATCGCAAGCCAAAATTTGTTGGAATTTTAACAGGTTCTATTGCAGGTTTGGCGACCATAACGCCTTGTGCAGGCTTTATTCCTCTTTGGGCAGCCCCGCTTGTAGGGATTGCCGCAGGTGGTTTCTGCTATTTGGCTGTTGAGTTGAAAAATCGCAGAGGTTGGGACGACGCTCTTGACGTTTGGGGTGTTCACGGAATAGGCGGTCTTATTGGAACGATATTGCTGGGCGTTTTTGCAACTGAGGCAGTAAATCCAAATGGTGCAGATGGTTTACTCCAAGGAGGCTGGGCTTTCTTCGGTAAAGAAGTTGCCGCTGTTGTTGGTGCATCTGTTTATGCGTTTGCATTTACGTACATTATGTTGTGGATAATCAACAAAATCACACCTGTACGCGTATCTACCGAAGCAGAATTGCAAGGTTTAGACATCGCTCTTCACGGTGAAAAAGCCTACGACGAAGGTTGTTTGTAAAAAAAGAGTAACGCTTAATTTATTTAGATAAAAAAAAAGAGTTTTTCTCTGAGTAGTTAAGTTATTTAAAATTGTAGTTTACGTTTAATTCCTGGCACTGGAAGACCCCCAAAGTTCTCCGGTGCCACTTTTTTTGGGTGAAAGGTACAGGGGGCACTCTACACTCTACACTCTGGAATAAAAGACAATACAAAAAAGAGACGTGGCATGCCACGTCTCTACATTAACATTATTTTGTATTTTTAATTTTAATTAACTACAAATTTCCCTCTCCAATTACCGATTTTGATAAAATACATCCCTTGTGG
>JAISTU010000162.1 GCA_031272415.1 Bacteroidales bacterium
TTTCAGAGTGTAGAGTGTAGAGTGCAGATTTTAGATTTTTCTATTTTTTTTGCATTTGTCTGAACCACTGATTTTCATACGATTTATATGATTATTATGATTTTAAAAATTGTCTGAACCACGATTTTCGTATGATTTTTTTGATTTGTGTGAAATCATAGTAATCATGTTAATCATTCCAAATCACAGTTCAGACAAGAGGGGCAAAAATGCAAAAAAAAAAATAGAAAAATCGTAAATCTAAAATCTCTTCACTCTGCACTCTAAAAAAAAGAGGGAACATTGCTGCTCCCCCTTATACTAACATGTATATCGAAAAATTTACTTCACGCTCATTTTCCTTACCAACTTCTGACCTTCAAATTCCATAGAATAGAAGTAGATGCCGGAAGAAAGACCGTTGATGTCAAAAATGATGTTGTTTTTGCCCACTGATGCATCAATTGTCTGTGTATAAATCACTTGTCCTGCGGTGGTGTAAATGTTGAATGTTGCTTTTCCGTCCTGCGGGAGAGTGTATTCAACTTTTGTTGTATTGGTAGCAGGATTGGGCTGATTTTGAGAGAGATAAATGCCGTCTTTGTCAAAATTTGCAATGTCATTATTGGGCAAAGTATCTACTGCTGTGCGGGACATTTTTAAGGTGTCATTGGCAGGCACACGGTCTTGCGACTCTGTGTAGACAACAATACTATAATTGGCAACGCTTGGCACAGTGTAAGGACGTGCAAAAGTTTTGACAACGCTATTTTCTGCCACAAGAGAGGATATTATTGCAGTATCACTGAATATAACAGACGCATTATCAAATACTTTCAAATGTAGCACAATATTGTAAGCATCATTTTGCGGGTCTTTGTTTTCCACTTTGACGCTCACATATTGTTCTCTGCCAAAAGTGTCGGCGACCGTACCGGTGGGCATTTCTATTGACAAAAGTGCAATATCTGTTACATCTGCACATTCAATAATGGTTTGTGTTGCAACTAAATTGTTGTTACAGAGCGGATTAACATTTGCTGTAACATTGTAAATAGGTGCAAACGGAACTGTGTAAGTTTGCAAAATAGTATGCAAAATGCTGTCGCCTGCATTGAGAGCAATAAACAATGTATCCATTATGGTTTCAACTTCTGTATTATTACTGATTTTCAGTTCAATAACAATATTTTCCATGTCCAGATTGCCGATATTGCGGATAAGAATATCTTGTTGCAAAGGCGTATTAGGCAAAGGACAAGTCGCTGTTGCCGTGTTGTGCATAACTTCCACAGACAATAGCGGGTTGATTGAAAATGAGATACTTACTGTGTCATTGCTCAAAGTGGTATCTATGGCATCAATAAACGCAGTAATTTGATAATTTCCTGCTATGAAATTGATGTTTGACCAAATTTCAATTGTATCTTCCGACATGCCGGCAAAAGTTCCCGTAACTAACGGAATAACAGTATTTTGTGTTATTGCTCCACTAATATTAACGTGCAAAGCGGTCGGATAATTTTCATACCGAATGCCTTGTGCAGTAGAGTTGGACAAAACCACTTTCAATGATTTATTGTTCATGTCGCAAGTCGTTACAGGCTCTCTGATAATGGAGGCAACAGACATATCTTGTTGAGACTCCAATTGAATGCGGTCTATGTATTGTGTGCCGTTAGTGTTGGATTTGACCATAGATTCAAAGAGCAGATATGTACATTGTCCGCTTTGGTATGGCGACAAATCAATATTGTACCTTATCCATTCGGGCACAGCACCGGGAGCGTTTCCTTTTTCCACAGTGAGTAGCAAAGTGTAGGTTATTCCGCCGTCAGTTGTGATATAAACATCTGTATAATCCTTTGAATTACTTGTATCTCGCCAATACCAGAACGATAGGGTAGGGGAGTTGGCGTGTGCGATGTTCAATTGACGTGTTGAAAGTTGTGCCATTGAACCTCTATTACCACCAAATGACAACATATTATTTCCAAAAGTGGGAACAACTATGCTGTCTGCTCCTGTTCCTTGTGCCGTAATTTCCCATTTATTGGTACTATTTAAGGCTACATTAAAGAAATCTTCCGAAATAGAATCCCCAAAATATTCATCCACAGGGAAAGTCATTCTAACTGATTGATAATCAAATACTAATGTATCATCAAAGGAAAGACTGTCTAATGGGCTATTTGTCCATATTTTGAAAGAATAAACTCCTGCATTGGCAGTATAATAATTGCTGTCAATGATAATCAGAGAGGCTTTTCCGGACGGCAATACACCCCTGTTGAGAACAAATTGCAAAGTATCTTCAATGCCTGACGGTCTGCGGATTTGGGCGGTCAATGTAACGCTGTCTTGTGAGAATGTGTAATCATTGGCACCGGTGTTGGACAACAAAACGCTGATAGGCATAAAATCGTAAGCACATTGTTCGTCTTTGTTGTTTATGGGCGACAAAGCCTCTGTGAGCGATAAATTATTGCCGTTATTGTATGGTTTTGATGGTGATTTTACCGTAAATCGTGCATTAGGACGCATGTCGCCGGGTCTATCTACTACATTATATGGAAAGGCATTATCACCCTCGCCAAATCCTGTCATATATTTGGGGGCAGTAGAAGTATGCCTGCATTTGTAATAGAGATTGTAATTGTTTGGATATGAGCCGTGATGATTGTTCCAAAATATCAATAAATTCATATTTGGAGGCAAAACAAAAGGTGCATCAAGCGGAATATCAATCCATTGTCCGGCGGCTTGCACAGTGGTAATGCTACCCGAAAATACCAATGTAGCACCTGCCGCAACAGGGTCTATGTATGGCGGGTAAATATTGGAACTGTAACTGATAACCGTATCCGACACCGCTTTGAAATAACATTGTTGATTGTTCCAAGTATAAACAGGTGCATTGTTGATACCCCACTCCCATGACAAACGCGTAATGATTGTATTGGTTGGCTCGCTGCTGATTTCGCTGCCCAAATAAAGTTGTCTTGCCCAACCATAATTAGCACCTGTTGTCCAAGGGGTATGATAGGTGGGTGTTGAAGTACCTGTACCTACTATTACATTGTCTTCTTCGCCGTACATGCTGTAAATGATATAAACAGAGTCTGTAATTGTCTGATTACCATAATTATCGCTTACAGAGAGCGAATAAACGGCTTTGCTTGAATAATATTGTTGAGGTACGGCTGCATGCCAAGTGGTTGCATCTATTGGGTTCATTATAACGGTGTCGATGAGGACTGTTCCGCTAATGTAGTCATACACAATCAATTCAGGTATTGTTTGCGGTGCTCCTGTTTGGGTATTGATAGTGGCATATACATCAAACGAATGCGAATAAATAGTATCGCCTACCAAAGGATATGCCCATTCTACCAAAGGCAAACCAACGCCCGAAAGTTGAACACTGTCGTTACCGGGAACAGTATCGGCAGCAACATTGTTAAGGTCAATAATCCAAACTTTAATATCTTGATTACCAATACTTACCGTAAAATTACCGACAGGAATATTACTTGCTCTTTGCATGGAAAGAAGCGGAGTGGGGAGTGTATAACTTACATTTGGACTTTGTTGAACTCCATTGATACTCCAACCGAGCGTGAGGCTGTAAATGGTATCTGCTCCCATATTCATTGCATTGATACTCAATGAGATAGGTTGATTTTTAATCCACGGAGAAGCAACAGAAGTTTCAATTGTTTCCAAAGATAAATCCAATCCTTGTGCAGGTTTTGTGTATGCACCAATATAAGTAGGGTCTGAACGCAGCATGCCTGTAATGTCTTCTGTTACATCAGGTTGCATGGGGACTAAAAGACCGCTTGCATAATCAGACAATTCTAAATTTTGCGTATTATCTACAAAAGTAGGTTGAAATCTAATAGAAGTTGCATCTCTTGAAAGTGCGGTTTGCCAAGCACTTATGCTTGTTCTGGCAGATGTTAAATATCCCACATTTGTAGGAGCGTAATAATCATTGTACCCGATTTGAGAGGCATTGAGATAAGCCGCACTGTTCACATATATCGGGTAGCCGCTTCCCATACCAACCAAAAGATTGTTTTTCAATACACCGCTAAATGTGGCTTGGACTTGTATGCCTCTGCTATAAGTAGTCGTTCCGCTGTTATAAACCGAATTGTTGAGAATTTTTGTTTTACTGCAATTGGAACTAATATAAAATCCATAACTGAGTGTAGAACCTGATGTTGCTCCCGTTAGTCTGATTTCATTATTGGCAATAATTCCTGTATCGGTTGCGGTATTGTTAAGTCCGCTGATATAAAAACCTGAACCTGTACCGCCTGAAATACGTCTAAACATTTTATTGCCTATAAAATTGCCATTAGATTGCATTAAATACGCACAATGGAAAGTTAGAGAGCCTGTTGATCGCGAAGTTATGCTGTTATAATTGCAACTTTCAAAATTGACATAATAAGAATAAATGCCGTAAGAAGCGGAATTGATAACCGTATTGCTGTCAAAGATAATGCGTGTAGCCATATTGCTTGCGTCTGTGGCATAGAAATAAAAACCGGACTCCCCTCCGTCTAAATAATTGTGTTTGATGACAATACTATCATCTGTGCCGAGTGCAGTATTTTCTCTGCAAATCGGTCTTACGTACAATGTTGTTGTGGTGTCCATGAGCAAGCGACAATGTTGAATGATAATATTTTTGGTATTACCTGCCAACAAAATATCGGATTCTGTTTTTGTATAATTTCCGACCGTAATTGCATTGATTTCAATATTTTGACTGTTTGAGAACTTAATTTGTCCTTCAATAATTACCGAATCTGCATTGTTGGCTGCCGATGTGAGAGTAACTTTATTTGTCCCAAAAATGGCAGTATTGTTGGAAAAATCAATACCTTCACTGTAAGTGCCTGATAATAAAGCCAATACAATATCACCACTTACACCGCAAGCCGCTAAATTGCTCATTGCGTCTGCAACAGTTGCAAAATCGCCTGTTGAGCCGACCGTCAAATAGCCGCTGTATGCGGAGGTGCATTTTTTCATTTTATAAACGGCAGTATCATTTGTCGCATCCATGTCGGTTAAAGCACCGCTGTTGAGTTGGGTAATAATGGCTGTAATGATATTATTATCAGTCCAATAGGTAAATGTTCCCAATGTTATAATTGTTGATTGTCCGGTCGCTAACGAAAGGGGATAATTTGCCCCTGCACTCAAAACACTATCATTGACTAACCATTTGATGTCAATGGACGTGAGCGGATTGCTGCCGATATTGGTAACTTTTACTTTCACCGTATCGGTAGCCGGACGGACGCCACTTGTGATGCCTACAATCTCATCCAACATCGCATCGGAGGCATATACAGACGGCTGATAACAGCCCATAGCCGTAACTGCATAACGCGGATTTTTTGCTATATCATCCACAACATCAGGTAATTGCGGACATCTTACATTCCTGCCATGAGAGAGCGACAAATCTGTTGCCGTGCCGTTGAAAGCAGGGGCTACATTGAGCGAATTATTGTTTTGCAATGAAAGCGATTGTATGCCGGACAAAGTAGTTGTTTCTGCACCGATATATGCCAATTTGCTTGGATTGGCGGAATAATAATTGTTGTAATCAATCAATCCCATTGTCGGCATCGCATTGGAAGCGGTGGTAACATAGAGACAATAATTGGTCGCCGTTGTGCTTGAGGCTGCAAAAATATTATTGACAATTTCAAACGGACAAGTGACTAATTGTGTGGCTAATTCTGCCAAATAATTGTAGCCTGTTCCATTGGAAAATACGCTATTGTGGTAATATTTTGCTTTGCTGCCATTGCTATAAAGTCCGTGAAAGACTTGTCCATTTGCTCCCAAATAACGCACTTCATTATTGCTCACCAATGCGGCTGATGCGGCTCCGGATGCGGGTGCATTTACAGTCGTAAAGTGCATTCCATATTGGTCGCTTGTGCCTCCCGTGAGAATTACTTTATTGGATGATACACAACTATCTACACGTGCTGTATTAAACCGCATCCCATAAGTATAGCCCGTATTTGCACGATTTTGAAAAGTATTGTATGCAACAGAATCAAAATTGCAATAATAATAAGTGTATAATCCGTAATAAAACCAATCTGTAACCGTATTGCCGACCAAACGTTGATGTGTGGTCGCTGTTGAGAGTGCAGTGTTGTCTTTGTTCGCATATTGAATATTTATACCGTAATAACCTCCTGATATTGTGTTATTTATAATTCTCAAATCGCCCAAAGGTTGCCATGTTGAAGTCCCTACATAATAAATCCCCGAACCACCTGTTGTGGTGGTCGTTGTGGCATTGGCTTTAATGATACAGCCGTTGATTTCCACATTATTAACGGCACTGTTGAAAACAACTCCATGTGTACCTGTGGAGGCATCAAAAGTCATATTTTTAACGTATGTATTGACATTGCCACTAAAAATACAAGCCGCTTGATTGCTACCGACCGTAAAACTTACGCCCGCAGGATTGCCACTTAATGATTGTATAATCAGCGTATCTGTTGATTTTATAACATCTTTAAATATGGAAACATCCAATGCAGTTGTGTAGGCATAATCTTCTAACTCCAACACAATCAATCCATTAACACCACAATAATCCATTGCTGTTTTCACATCTGTCAATGTAGCAAAATCTGCACCTGCCGAACTGCCAATTTGAATATTGCCACTGATGGCACCCGAACAAACATAAAGCGAAAGACTTACAGTATCGTCGTTAGTATTGGCATCAATGAGTCCGTTTGGCAGGGCAACCCATGCTTTGATTTGGTCTAAATTGCCCGCAATTGCCGTATATTGCCCAACAGTTATGGTGTCAATAAAATCAGACGCAAGGCTATCGTACCAAATATAGGCTGCTGAAACAACTCCATTGACCGAAAAACCAACTTCGCAAGAGTCCAAACGTTGAGACCCTGTATTGCGAATAATGATTTTAACATCAGCAATACCTGCCGTTGTCGATAGGGTAGGGGAGAGAAGAGTTTCAATTTTGACCGAATTGGAGGCTAAACTGTTGATACTCTGTACATACATACTCTTTTGTGCTAACGAAAGTGTATTTCCCAAAATATCAGTAGTCGTTACGCTGTACTGAACAGTGCTTTTGAGAGGTATATTTTGCAAAAATACATTGTATCTATCGCCACTGATGTATGCAAACGGCAAACTGTATGTGGCTGATACTGAATTAAATGAGTCCAAAACAGTAACATCTAAATACAAATTGGGAATTGTTGCCCCCGACAAAGAGCGACACAAAATTTGTACCTCATGTATACCTGTGCTTGTTACCGTTGCCGCAGGTGTATTGCCCCACGAGAGCGACAAATCGGCTGTGCTGTAAATGATTTTTTGCAAAGTATCGTCCCTCTCAACTGAATCTATGCCTCCATTTGGATTTTTTATCCAAACCAAAAGTGTATCCGCTTTGTTGGGGACACTAAAATAACTCCCCAAAGTGTCTGTCGCATTGAAATCCCACGGCAAAGAGCCACTCCATGACTTTGAAATTGGGGTACCTCCATTGAGTGAATAATACAAAGTAGCAGTGGTCAAATTGTGGGAGCCTTGATTTTTGAACGTTACCACAATCGGAGTTGCAGTAGAGGGGGAAATCGCCACAGTATCAGGCACATCAATGCTCAACATTGAGGCTGACGTGTCCAATCCTATACTGCCGTTCATCCATAATTGCAAATTAGGACGTGTATTGAGTGCATAACCCGAACTTGTCGGGAAACTGTTAATATCCCTCATGTGTGCCGTCATAATGGCAGGTGTAGAGGTGTGTCGCCATGTAAAAGCACTGTTTGCCCATGAACCTTTTCTATTTTGCCAATAAATCATTAAATTTTTACCTGCAGGCAATTGGAAAGGGTTGTTTAATGTGATAGTAACCCAATTTCCGGCAGGACCTGTCAGATTGTAAGTGCCTGACCATACGAGTGTTGCGCCATTTGTGGCAGGGTCTTCATACGCATTGGTGAGGCTGACAGCGTCCACCGCACGCAACCAACATTGTTGATTGGGGTAAGAAACAGTCGCATTAGTGCCACATTGGAAAGCAAGTGTAGTAATTTCGCCACCGCCACTATTGGCTTGTAATTCAGAGGCTAAATAAATCATCCTTGACCAATTGTATTCATAATCAATGTTCACGGGTGCTTCATTGTTGGTAGTTGTTCCTGTCCCTACAATGACGGTACCTGTTTGACTTGCCATCGGTTTGACAATGGAATAAGATTGAGCAATAGATTTTTCATTGCCTGCTGCATCTTTTGCATGAATGTAATAATCTACTGTCGAGCCTGCCTCAAATTGCGGCAAAACAGATTGCCATACATTGTTTGCTCCGCCTACATAATTCATTGCTAAAGAATCAATTACGGTGTTTCCGTTGTAGGTTTGTTGCCAATGCAAATAAGGTGTTAACAAAGCAGCATTTGTTGCCGCCGTAATGCTTGCCGATACGGTGTAAGGTCCTGTGGAAAAGAGTGTTTCGGTCGGATAAGTCCCCACCCATTGCATGATAGGACTTAACATAGGAATAGAATCCGCCACAATAACCACATCATCAATGTTCCAGCCATAAGAAACATTACTACCGGCTGTGTTGCCTCTTTTGATGTAAAACCGAATTTGAAACGCTTCAAATCCTACTTCATTAGAGAGGTCAAAAACTTCCTCTTTCCACCAATTATTGGACGGAAAAACGGTAGAGTCGGCTGCATTCCAAATAGAATAACTGCTTGCATTAAAGCCTTTTGAGCCATAATTAGCCGCAGTCCCTTCATAAGTACTCGCCGGCAAATCAGTCCATTGCCAATTCAGTACGTTGAGGCGATATTGCACTCTCACCGTGTCAGAAGGAGAAATTTTACAGATGTGCCTGAATTTCAATTTGGTATAGCCACGTCCATTAGGCGGAAAGGCTACCGGTGAAATATCTATCACATCTGATACTAAATATGTCTCCGAATTGAGAGCCGAAGGCACATCTGCGTGAATAGAATGGGACGCACTGTAAAAATACGTCGCATCATTTACCCACCCCATTGAAGGAGTTGCTGTAAATGAAGTCCCTGTACCGCTGTCCCAATTCTGGGAGGCTACGGTAGTCGGTTGGCTGTATCCTTTGAAAAAGAAAAACGCCAACAAAATCATCATCGAAATCTTCTTGTTTGATTTAACCATAAAATTATCTTTTATAAATTAATTAGTGTAAAAAAAAATTATTTGCAACATGAAAAATAGAAAAATGTTTTTTCCTTTTTGTAAATTGGTTAAAAAGCCTGTAAACTGTTGAAAACCAACAATTTACATGTTGCGGTGGGTGGGGGGGGGAAATGCTTGATTATCAGCATATTATGCAAAAATCTTTTGCACCCCTGCACTTTAGAACCAACTCTGCAATCTCTTGATTGTCTTATAAATACGTTCACTCTTTGTCTCGAATCCATAAAATAAAAACTATGAAATTTTCTGTAAAAAAATATATTTTTAGTAAACTGTTTTACAAAGATACACAATTTTTTCAATTAAAAAATTTTTTTTAATTGAGAATGGAGAATGGAGAATTTTGTCCATTTTTAGAACGTTTTTATCCAAAAATGCAAAAAAAATCTCTCCACTCTCCACTCTGAAAAAAAACTTTTTTAATTTTTAATTGAAAAAATTGTGTATTTTTGCATTTTACAAAAAATTGAAATAAAAACTTAATAAAAAAACGAATAAATGGATAAGAACATTTTCATTATGGGAGCAGGCTTGCTGTTGGCAACGCTTTGTACAAAGGCACACGGACAAGGAATGGATATAAACAATACTAACGTAGCCACTTTGTCGCCAAAAGTTATCAATCAAAATGGTGCTATTTTGGTTCGATTGAATGATTATCAGATGTCAAAACACTCTGTCATTCCTTATTTATCGGAATGGTTGGGATTAAATAAGTCTTTTTCGTTTCAACAATTTAACGAAAGGGAGGATGAACAAGGTTTTGTACATACAAGTTTGCAGCAGTATTACAAAGGCTATAAAGTTAATAATCAATCTGTTATGATACACTCAAAAGATGAAATTGCCAAAAGTATTACAGGTCAAATTGCACAATTTGAAGATTTTACGCCCTGCATTGCACTTAATGTTACAACAGCAGAGGAATTGGCAAAAAAATATTTGAATGTAGAAAGTTTAATCGCTCAATATCCTGTTGATACTGTGATTGTAAAAAGGATAGAAGGGGCTGATAATCAATATGTTACAGCATTTAAGATTACGATAGATGCTTGTTTGCCCCAAAGGATATTTTGTGACCTGTATGTAGATGCCATTTCGGGGGCTATTATCAACAATGTCAGTCGAATAGCGGATGCAGATTTAGGCGGTAGCGGTGCAACTTATTTTTCAGGCACAAAAAGTTTGACCTTTGATGCGGGTCCATTTTGGGACTATAACAGTAACAGTTGGCGACAATATAGACTGTTGGACAATGCAAGGGGGATTCATACTTACGATGCCACTAATGCTCTTTATTCTATGAGCCCCAGCACAGGGTGGACAGATGCCCAAGAAGTTTACACAGATACTACTTTTTTGGAAAGTGATAACAGACTGCAAACCATTGTTTTAACAGCATTGGACACGCTTTTTTGGAAAGACAGTTTGACGGAAACTTTTTGCAGGCTACAATTGCGAATTTTGGATGCAGATGGGCGAGAAGTTATCAAAAAAAGTTACATGCCTGTTTATAGTTACAGTTACCCTTATGTTTGGAGCAATCTCAATGTTTTGTTGCATAATAAACCTTACAGAGCCGAAATTTCAGAATATTTTGATGGCGTACTTTTTTCATTTCCTATCAATAACACATTGGATACCAATCAATTAGACACTCTTAATTCGTCTGTATATTATGTAATTACACCTTGTGGCAATCCGATTGCAGACATTCATTGGGGAATGGAACAAACGTATGATTATTATATAACTCATTTAAACAGAAACAGTTACGATGGTTATGGAGGTACAACTCTTCAATTTTATAATCCGCCGGGTTTGCAACCTGAATACGACAATACTCCTAACAATGCATACGCCACTACCGCACCTTATCATCAACTTTCTTATGGCAGAGGCGACGGCACTTCCGCCAATCCGTTTGTACATATAGAAACCATAGGACATGAATTTACGCATTTGGTAACTTCTTATAACGGCAATGGCGGTTTAGAATATCAAGGCGAGTCGGGGGCTTTAAATGAGTCATTTTCAGATATTTTCGGTACTTGTGTAGATTTTTATTATGGTGATGCCCCCAATTGGGAAATAGGTGAAAATGAGATGTTTAGCGGCGCATTTCGTAGTATGTCCAATCCAAAGGCATACGGACACCCCGATACATATCAAGGGAATTATTGGATAAATACATCTTCAACTTACGACAACGGAGGGGTACATGCTAACAGCGGAGTTCAGAATTATTGGTTTTATTTGCTCTGCAATGGAGGTAGCGGGGTCAATGATAAAGGAAAATCTTATAATGTGGTCGGCATTGGCATGGAAAAAGCGATGAACATTGCCTATATCAACTTAATTTACAATCTTTCATCTGGGGCAGGTTATTCGGGTGCTTATTTGGGGTCAATGTGGGCTGCGGAGGCTTTATATGGCGATAGTTCGCAAGCATATTCATCTACTTTTGAGGCTTGGTATGCAGTGGGTGTTGCCGAAATAAATGAAACATTTTGTAGCGGGACAACCACGCTGACCGCACAGAGCGGTACTTTTGGAGACGGCAGTGGTGCAAGCAAAAATTATGGCAATAATTCCGATTGTGTATGGACAATTGCACCGCCGAATGCAAAGCAGGTATTTTTAAAATTTACGGAGTTCAACACCGAACAATATCGTGATTATGTTTATATTTACAATGGTGCAAACACCTATTCACCGCAAATAGGGGCATATACAGGCACGCAATTGCCGGATTTAATTTCGTCTACTTACGGAGTGGGGACATTGACGGTTCGATTTGTTAGTGATGAATCCAATACTGCTGCAGGATGGAGTGCAAATTATTACACCGATTCGACACTTTCACTTGGAAAATCTTTGTCAGATATGATTTCCATTTATCCCAATCCAACCATGAATCAAATTACGATAGAAGGAGTTGAGAATTATAATCTATTCATTTACAATCCATTAGGTGAATTGATACTTCAAACCTCATCTTCTCAATCGCAAACAACAATAGATGTATCACATTTGGCTGCCGGCTTATATATCTTAAAAATTAACAAAGATGCTGCCATTGCAGTAGAAAAAATAAAAATTATTAAATAAATATCGCTCTGAAAAAGAAATATATTGTAACAGGTGCAAATGCAGGAATAGGAAAATGGATTACACAATTGCTTGCTAATCAAGGACATGCAATTATTATGGCATGCAGAAATGTACAAAAAGCAATACCCATTTGCCGACAAATTATCGCCCAAACGGATAATGCAGAAATAGAAGTTTGGCAGTTAGATATATCTTCTTTAAAATCAGTGCAGAATTTTGCACAAAAAGCACAGAACGAGAACATTACAATAGCCGCACTCATCAATAACGCCGCCACTATGAACCCGACTTGCACACTCACCGCTGAAGGCTTGGAATGCACAATGGCAACTAACTATATTGGTGTTTTTTGGCTCACACAATTGCTTTTGCCACAAATGGCGGAGGAAGGTTCTATCTTAAATACCGTTTCACTAATGAGCCGATTTGTAAAGCCGAACAAGCAAATATTGGATTTTCCGCCACGAAAATATAGTCGAATGCGACAATATAGTTTCTCCAAAATGGCATTGCTTTATTTCACGGCAGAACTCCATAAACAATTGATTAACAAGAATATACGTGTAAATGCGATTGACCCCGGCGTAGTCAATACATCCATGCTTTCCATGCAAAAATGGTTTGACCCTTTAGCAAATATTCTCTTTCGCCCTTTTACCAAAGAACCGAAAAATGCTGCCCAAATTACGCTCCGTGCATTGGCGTCTTCGCAAAACGGCTGTGTTTTTAGTGGCAAATCAAAATGTAAACAGATTGATAATCAAATACTTAATGCTGATTATGGAAAATGGCTATACAATGAAACAGACAAACTAATTTTAAAAATAATAAAATCTCAAAACAATGGATAAAATAAAGCGAAACATTTTGATATTCAAAGATTTAACCTTTACAGATGCCTGTGATTTTTGTATTTTGGCAGCAATGATTTATGGGATGCTGTTTTCGATTGCAATTCTCTCTTTTGCATTGGTTTTCATGTTGTTAAGAATTTTATTTATAGGAAAAATAAGCCTAAAATGGCAAAAAATCAAAGAAAATAAAGTTATCCTTGGGGTCTTTGCAGGCTTTTTTATGTTGCATGTAATCGGTCTTTTATGGACACAAAATTTGGAATTAGGGGGCAAAGAACTGTTGCGGGATATTGTTTTTGTGATTGTGCCGATATTTTTGTGTGCTGTCTCTCCAATGAAAAAAAATATGCTTAAAATACTGTTTTTGTTTTATTTATGTGCCATTTTAAGCGGAACAATTTGGGGAATGACCACTTATTTATCGCAAGAATTTCCGGATGTTCGCAATTTGATTCCGCATGCAAGCAATATCCGTTTTGCAGTCAATATTTGCCTTTTGATTGCTCTTATTGCATTGATTATAAGTAAATACCGACAAAATAAAAAAGTTTTTTGGCTTATTTTGATTATTTTTTGGCTTATATTTTACATGATTATTACGCAAGCAATGACCGGCATTTGTATTCTTTGCGTGCTATCAGTCGCCACTTTAATATATGTAGTTTTCAAAAAACGCAGCCCGCTGACATGGACACTTTCGGGTGTTTTGGTACTGATAATGTTGATTTTTACATTTTGGGTATTCAAAGAAACAAAAAACTATTTTTCACCGCAATCTATTGATAAACAGCCACTTACAGCCAACACCATCAATGGAAATCCTTATACACACGACAGAAGCAATTTTATAGAAAACGGTCATTATGTGAATAATTATGTCTGTAAAAAGGAATTAAAAACTGCTTGGAAAATGCGTACAGGGCTGAATATCAATGATTTATCAAATGGTGCAGAAGGTCGTTTTAGATACAGAGATGTTTTGGTTCGCTATCTTAATTCCAAAGGATTGACCAAAGATTCTGTGGGCATTATGTCATTGAATATCAATGATATAAATAATATAAAAAACGGTTTTTCCAACGTTGTTTATACTGAAAAATTTAGTCTTCGCCCGCGTTTGTACAAAACTTTTTTTGAATTTGAGCGGTATATTCACGCCGGTTATGTCAAAGATTATTCGCTCATAAAACGCATAGAATTGTGCAAAAATGCAATAAAAGTATTTCAAAATCACCCCATTATTGGTGTAGGCACCGGCGACGTGAAAGAAACACTTTTTGCTGCTTTGGCAACGCACAAATACCGCGATAGTTTTGATAATCATGATCCTCATAATTATTTTTTCTATATTGCGGTAGAATTTGGCGTTTTGGGCTTAATTGTGTTGATTTTTTTCCTTATATATCCTCCTATTCGGCAAAAAGTTTGGTCAAATCCGCTCTTTTTTTACTTTTTTATCATCAATATTTGCGCCATGTTGATAGAGAGCAGTTTTCATTTGCATGCAGGAATGGTGTTTTTTTGCCTCTTTTCTTGCATCATATTTTTTAATAACAACAGTATCAAGGAATTAATATAACATTGATTATCAATTAGTTATGTAAAAATTAAAAAAAACATATAAAAATGACAAACAAAGAAAAATATATAGAATTTTGCAAAACAGAGCCGACCATTCCCCTATATTCCCGCCCATGGTGGCTCGATTGTGTTTGCGGAGAAAAAAAGTGGGATGTGTTGTTGTCGCAACAAGATACTAATATCGTTGCCACAATGCCTTATTATATGCCTTGTGAAGGAATAATAATAATGCCTCCTTTCTCACAAACGATGGGAGTTTGGTTTAATCCTGTATTTGAAATCAGCAATTATGCACGAAATTTACACAGGAAACAGGCTATATGTGAATGTTTTATCAAGCAATTGCCGAAATTATCTTATTTTGAGCAAAATTTTAACACCGAATTTACAGATTGGTTACCGTTTTATTGGAACGGTTTCAGGCAAACAACACGTTATACTTATATTTTGGAGTCTATTGAAAATAAGGAAATATTAGAAAAAAATTTAAGTATAAAAAAACGTCAAAACATAAAAAAAGCATTGGAAAAATCGCATCTTACTGTTAAAACAGGAGTTCTAATTGATGATTTTATGAAAATCAATATGCAAACATTTGAAAGACAAGGACTTGCTCCATACCATCAAAATAGATTGAAAAGATTGATAGAAACGGCAAGACAAAACAGATGTGGAGAAATTTGGGGAGCATACGATACGCAAAACCATTTGCACGCCGCAGCGTTCATTGTTTGGCAAGAAAATTGTGCTTATTATATTTCAGGGGGAAATGTTTCGCAATTTCTCAATACGGGAGGTTTGACTTTTGTTGTTTGGACTGCCATTTGTGATATAGCAAATAAATCCAAATCATTTGACTTTGAAGGGTCTATGTTAAAAGGTGTCGAAACTTTCTTCCGTGAATTTGGCGCCATTCAAAAACCATATTTCAAAATCGAAAAAGGAAATTTGAACTTAATAAATAAAATTAAATTAAAAATGAGTATTTTAAACAACTGAAATTCTGTGTAATTCTCAACTTTTAAAACAGCAACTTAACAGCCCCTAACAATGTTAGGACTTGCGTTTTTTCAGTAACATTCCCTATTTTGTATAAAAACATTGAATCTTTTTGCAATTCCGGATAATTTTCAATACGATAAATATTTTCTTCAAAGTAGTCATTCAGTATCTTTTTCACTTCTGGGGTGGAGTCAAACCAAAGTTGTTCAGGGGACATGCCGTTTTTCCACATAGACGGAATGGGTAATCGCTTAATAATGGCTCGCTTATAACGATAATAGTTTTTCAGCAGAGCATTATTTGTTGGTTTCCCGCCTTGATTTTCCCACACAAATTGCGCAATATCAGGATGTTTCTTTTTAATCCAATCAATATAAATTCTTTCTTTGTATCGCATTTTTGGAGGAATGGAGAATGCATAAATCATAAAATCAGGCTCTAAAAAAGGTGAGGCACTTTCTCCTGCCAAATCGAAATACAGAAACCCACTATTGGCACGTAAAGTTGCTCTATTATAGAACTTATATGTTTCTATATTTTTGTAATTTTTGATGTATTTTTGAAAAATATATTCAACTTTAGGCAATAAAGTTTGAGAATCGCCTCCGTCTGACGGCAAAGGATTAGTTTCGTATTCATTCTTTAAAAAACTCCCCATAACAGCATCCCCTATCATTCCTGTATGCAAAAAGCCAATATTGTTTAAATTGAAATTTTGTAATGCCTCAAATGCGTGTCCTGCACCTGAATATATTGCCAAGCCATCATTGACCTTAATTACATCATCAATTGCCGTTAAACTATTAGGCGTCAGCGTGTAAGTTTGGATTTTTAAATTATAACTTTTTGCAATTTGTAGTGCAATAATTTCATCGGCATATTTTTTTTCGCAAAAACAGATACATTCTATATTCCGAAAATAGTTTTTGTGTGCAATAAGTGTTGTCATACGTGAATCTAATCCCCCACTTAAAGTACTTGCCGAAGTATAGTTATTATCTGTATCTTGTTGAAATTCAAGCGATACAGCATTTTTAAATTTCTCATCTAAATTTTCAATTATTGTATTTGCATTATCTTGTGTTTGCTCAATATTGTTCAAATGAAAATAAAAATCTGTTTTTATTTGATAGTTTTCAAAGATTAAATACTCTCCTGCTCGCAGTTGTTTTACTTCTTCGATTAGGGTTAGATTTTCGTGCATAAATCCGCTTGTGAGTAAAAAATAAGAGGCTTCAATATCAAGCGTTTTTGAGATACCTAAATCATTGAGTTTCTGACTGATAGTGAATAAATCTGTGGAAAAAACAGCGATGTTTTTGTTATGAAAATAAAATACTTTTTTTGATGCCGCATGATTATTAAAAAGTATATGTTTGTTTTGTTGTTTTAGGAAAATATAGCCTGCAAAATTCCCTGTAAATTCATTAAAGAATTTTTCTTGTTTGCTCATTTTCAAAATCAATGCTTGATAATCTTTGGTATTATACCGCTTGCAAAGTAATTCTAAATTTGTTATAACACCTTCTATAACAATAAAATAATCATCTGTATTAAGCCAAAGTTTTTCATCTATGAACCGCTTTGCTGTTGTTTGTTCTGCATAGACATTTTGCATTTTTGTTGTTCGCAAAATGTGTTCTGTTTGAAAGTCAAAAACAGGTTTCCAAACAAATTTTTCTTCTAAATTTTCTAAATTTTCTGATATTAAAACTGCAAATCCTAACATTTTTTTATGGATATTTTTTTTGTATTATACTATTATTCGTATAACTATACGAACGTAGAAACTGTAAATTTATTGTATTTTTTAGTGCAACATACCTAAAAAAACGGACGCAGGACAAAAGGTAAAAAAAATAATTCTCAATTTTCAATTTTTTAATTTTTAATTGAAAAAATATGTATCTTTGCAAAACCCTTGCAAATTTACAGGGGATTTTTTAGATAAAATAAATAAGTAATACATGTATACATTGTAGAAAGATGACAACGGTTATAGTGATGTCAGATATACTCAACAGAGTTGGATATAAGGGAGAGCATGTTGCGGATAAGGTGATATGCAGTAAGTATGGTTTTCGGTATGGCAATTTTTTGTTCCATAATTTTGGAAACCAAAATTTTGCATTTCAATCGCTTGATTATAAATCAATTACCCCCCCCCCCCCCCCAACTGCCTGATAATCAAGCAGTTACGTACATTTTCACTACTTCCCCGCAAGGGAGGAGGATAGTGTATTCCTCAATTTAACAATAGTATGAATGCAAAAAGCGAGT
>JAISTU010000167.1 GCA_031272415.1 Bacteroidales bacterium
ACAATAATATCGGCGATTTGACGTTATTAAAAATAGAAAGAAAATAAAACTTCAATAAAATGAAAAATAGAATAGAAGAAATTACAAAGCATTATTACACAGGTAACCACTTGAGTAGCACGCAGTTAGTAACAGATGGGACGGGTGTTGCTGCACAGCAAGTTGAATATGCGCCTTTTGGGGAAGTGGTGAATGAGTATAACATTGATTGGAGTAACGGACAAGTGCCTGATTTTAAGTTTAATGCCAAAGAATTGGACGAAGAAAATGGCATGTATTATTTTGAGGCGAGGTATCAGAGTCCGCCGGTGTTTATCAGTAGGGATCCGCTGTTTGAGAAGTATTTTTGGATGTCACCTTATGCGTATTGTGGGAATAATCCTCTCAAATATATAGACCCGACAGGGATGGATTATGACCCTGAATTGGTGGCACCTAAAAATGGGCAAAACGGACAAATAATTATACATGCTACTTATTACGCAACAGAGAGTGACGAAGCAAGTGTTTGCAATGGCGCAGACCGTTGGAATCAAATGTCGGGGCAGTATCAATATAACGTAATTAATGGGGAAAACATCGAAACATATGACATTATATTTGATATACAGGTACAAGTTTTTGAAAATGCAGATAAGAGGAATGAGGCATATGAGTCGGTCAGGGGCAATGGGCAAGCAAACCTATTTCAAATCACTAATGAAGAAGGGTTAGGAACAGTAACCATTGATGGAATAAATCGGATTATCAATGGTCAAACAGAAGGCTCCAATAGTATAGTGGTTGCAAAAAATGCTCCTAATCGAACGAGTGGACATGAAATTGGGCATACACTTGGATTACCCGATTATGTAGATGACGTGGATGGTCTAATGTCAAATATATATGATAAAAATAAGACAAAAATTAAGTCGAATTACATTTCTAATATTTTAAATAGATGTGGTTTTAAAATTATAGGGGCTACGCAAAACGAAACAAATTATTTTACTCCCAAGCGTACTTATGATATGAATGGGGAATTAAAAGAAACAAAGATTGATTGAAATATGTTTAAGGTGATAATGTACTGTAGTTATTTTTTTATCTGTAATTATGTACTGTCTGTATTTTCTCAAACAAATATAAATAATTTTGATAATCAGCAGTTTAACGTATTCATAGTTGGGCTTGTTCAATTTGATAGTTTGATTTTTATTTGGACAAATCAACAAGATACTTTGCATAAAAAAACAGGAATATTGGAAAATTACGAGGCAACATATGTCATTGCAGAGAAGAAGCACATAGATTCGTTCCTTGTACCTTCTCTTTCAAGAGAAAATTTTAGATATATGATTTTTAACGATTATTGCTTTGAATGGTATTGTATGCCAAGTTTTGTCTATCACTATATTATGCCTTATGCTCCAGAATATTATAAGACTATTTTACAAAAAACATACCCAAATGAATATAATTATCCAGATATACGCGTGAATAGTGGTGTTTCTATGACGTACAAAACATTAAATTATATGTATTTTTCTCCAACAAAATTTTTATTAGTTATGGTGCGACTTTCTTGTTTAAATCAACTAGCTATGAATATACATGGTGCTGAACGTGTACGATTTCCATATGAAAAAACTGTGGCAGGCATGTACATTAAGGTTTTAATACCTTTGTTGAAAGAATAGATACACATAGATAATATATCTTTGTAAAACGAAACAAAAAAGAATGAACAATAGTAAAATGGATTATTATGCTGAAAATCAGAGGATTGCGAGTGAGGTGAGGAGTGGCTATGAGAGCAAGGACAGTAGCGACAGAAACGACAGAAACGATTTTTTCAAATTATATTGTATATTCTTGATTTACAATAATTTATTATTTCCTCTGATTATCAATGATATACAAAAAAAATGAAAAAAAATATTTTTAGAACAATTTTATGCAAAAATGTAAAAAAAATCTACACTCTACACTCTTCACACTACACTCTGAAAAAAAGTTTTCAATTTTCCATTCAAAAAAAAGTGTATTTTTGTAGTTTAGTAAAAATAATAAAATAATGTAGCATTATGTTGAGATATTTAGACCCACGTGTGGATTTGGTTTTTAAGAAGATATTTGGAGAACATCCTGATTTGTTGATCAGTTTTCTCAATGCGTTGATCCCGTTGCCAAAGGGGAAGGAAATCAGTCGTATTGACTATTTGCCGGCGGAGTTAGTGCCTAATACTCCGTTGGGAAAAGATTCAATTGTGGATGTGCGTTGTGTGGATAACTTTGGGCGTCAATTCATTGTGGAAATGCAGATGTTGTGGACGTCAAGTTTTCGCAGTCGCATGGTTTTTAATTCATCAAAAGCCTACGTGAAACAGTTGACGGTTGGAGAGCCGTACGATTTGCTTGAGCCTGTGTACGGTATCGGCATTGTCAATGCGAAGATTTTCCCCGAAAAGGAGCAGTTTTATCATCATTATAAGGTGATTAACGTTGAGGACAGCGAAGATATTATTGAAGATTTGGAGTTTATTTTGGTGGA
>JAISTU010000154.1 GCA_031272415.1 Bacteroidales bacterium
TTTGGCTGCCAACAGCATAGAATTTTTATCTCGCCACATATCTGGTCTTTCTTTATTATCTGTCCTTAACTGCGTATGATTCCAATTATAGTTCATTTTCAGATTGTTACTTTTTTCTCCTGTAAGTATCGCAACGAACAAAATCATAAATGTTACAAATAAAATCATATCTAATCTCTTTACTCTCATGATGAAATAAATTTAAAATGTTATAATATAATCTAATGTTTTGCAAAGATACACTTTTTTTTGTGTCCGTGAAAAATTCACAGAAAAAGGACAGTTTGTTTTTATCAAAATAATACAAAAAAACTCCATTCTGAAAAAAACTTTTAATTCTTAATTTTTAATTTTTAATTGATAAAAAAGTGTATCTTTGTATTTTTGTGTATAATGTATAGCAAGGTTTGTATATTATTGCATAAAGTGTTAATTAACAGTTATTTATAAAAATAAGTTTTACAGTTAAATATAGTATAAATGAAAGTATACCAGACAAATGAGATACGAAATATTGCCTTATTAGGCGGTTCTCGTGCAGGAAAAACAACATTGGCAGAAGCAATGCTTTTTAACGGCGGCACTATCAGTCGTAAAGGAAATGTAGAAGACAAAAATACGGTCTCCGATTATCGCGAGATAGAAATTGAACGTGGAAATTCTATCTACTCAACAGTGCTTTATACGGAGCATAATGGAGTGAAAATCAACATTATAGACTGTCCAGGTTTTGACGATTTTATTGGAGAAGCGATTGGTGCTTTGAGAGTTGCCGATGCAGGATTGATGGTTATCAATGCACAGGCAGGCGTTGAAGTTGGCACTGAAATTCAATGGAGATGGGCTAAAAAAGCAAATACTCCTATTGTGTTTGTTGTCAATCAATTAGACCATGACAAAGCCAATTTTGATGAAACATTTCGTCAATTAAAAGAAGATTTTGGCAACAATGTAACTATTGTTCAATATCCTGTCAATGCGGGCGTAGGTTTTGATGCGGTGATTGACCTTTTGCAGATGAAGATGTTAAAATTCAACGGCAATAAGGTAACAGTCGAAGAAATACCTGCCTCCGAAGCGGACAAAGCAGCACAATTGCAGGCTACTTTGATTGAAAATGCAGCCGAAAATGACGAGTCTTTAATGGAAAAGTTCTTTGAAGAAGGGACGCTCAGCGAAGACGAGATTATCAAAGGGCTTAAAATCGGTATTCGCACGCGGGGAATTTTCCCTGTTGTTTGCTGTTCTGCAAAAACAGACCAAGGCATTGTAAGGCTGATGGATTTTGTGAAAAACAATTGTCCTGCCCCCAACGAAGTTGAGCCAACCAAAACCACAAGCGGCAAAGAACTCAAATGCAACGTGGCTGACCCCGCTTCTGCATACGTTTTCAAAACAGCCGTAGAGCAGCATTTGGGTGAGATGTCATTTTTCAAAATTTATGCGGGTGAGTTTACGGAAGGAATGGACATTGTCAATGGAAATAATGCTTCCAAAGAGCGTCTTTCTCAACTGTTTGCAGTTGCAGGGAAAAATCGTGAAAAAATTGAAAAAGCAGTCGCCGGTGATATTGCAGCCACTATCAAATTGAAAAGCGTTTTTACCAAAAATACTTTAAATTCGCTCAAAAATTCTGATGATAAAATAGAGGAGACGGTTTATCCTGAGCCAAAATTCCGCACCGCCGTTAGAGCCAAAAATTCTTCGGAGGATGAAAAATTAGGCAGCATTATGAACGATATGCGAAAAACAGACCAAACTTTCCTTGTTGAACAGTCTAAAGAATTGAAACAGACCATAATATCGGGGCAAGGAGAGCAACATCTTAATATCATTAAGTGGATTATTGAGAAATTAAACAAGATAGAAATTGAGTTTTTTGCTCCCAAAATTCCTTACCGCGAAACCATTACGAAGTCGGCAGAGGCTATGTATCGCCACAAAAAACAGTCCGGTGGTGCAGGTCAATTTGGGGAAGTTCACATGTTGATAGAGCCTTATTATGACGGCATGCCTAACCAGACCAAATATCCTATTCGTGGCACTGAAACACACGATTTAGCATGGGGAGGAAAATTGATTTTCAATAACTGTATTGTCGGTGGTGCGATTGATGCTCGTTTTATGCCCGCTATTCTCAAAGGAATAATGGAAAAAATGGAAGAAGGACCGCTTACGGGCTCTTATGCTCGCGATATTGTTGTCAATATTTATGACGGCAAAATGCACCCTGTTGATTCCAACGAAATGGCGTTCAAATTAGCAGGTAGAAATGCGTTTAAAGATGCGTTTAAGAATGCAGGACCGCGTATTTTGGAACCGATTTATAATGTAGAAGTGTTTGTTCCTGCCGATAATATGGGAGCCGTAATGACCGACCTACAAGGCAGAAGAGCCGTTGTAATGGGCATGGAAAGTGAAGGTAACTTCCAGACTATCAAGGCAAAAGTGCCTTTGGCAGAAATGAATAAATATTCTACCTCACTAAGTTCAATTACCAGCGGACGTGCTTCCTATGGGATGACTTTTTCGGAGTATCAACAAGTACCGGCTGATGTACAAGCCGCCTTATTGAAGGCTTACGAAGAATCCCAAACAGAAGAAGATTAATATTAATTTTCAATTTTTGATTTTTATATAAAACTGCTTGTGGTTTCCCAATCCATGAGCAGTTTGCTTTCTTAGTTGAGAGTGTTTTTTTGTAGGGGCAATGGCATGCCTTGCCCAAAATAGAGTGTAGAGTTTTGGAGTAAAAATGTTCTAAATTTGCACAAATTTAGGGATGAATTTGTGTAAAGCATTCCTTATCCCTACATTTTATAAAACATTGATAATCAAGTATTTGTATTCAAAAAAAAA
>JAISTU010000188.1 GCA_031272415.1 Bacteroidales bacterium
TTAAAAGTTATGAAAGCGTATCAAGTATTTATGACAAGAGAGACCGGAGACAACCGGGTGCGGGATGCGAAACAAACCATGGAGAAGAGACCAAGGAAAAATAACGGGAAAACCGAAGTTCCTCAGAGTAGGAGAAATATGTCTTTGTGTGTGGTTTTTGCTTTAATGGCGCTGGGAATTGTCTTTAATGCTTGCAAAAAAGATGAGTTAGCAGACTTTCCTTCGCCGCCGACAGGTGTAACAGCCAATGCCCAATCTTCGAGTAGCATTAGAGTTTCTTGGCAACCTGTTTCCAATGCAACAAGTTATGAAGTGTATTACGAAATTGGTAATTCTACAAACAAAATTTATGCAGGTACTACATCTTCAACATCTTACACTCATTCAGGGTTGCAAGCGAATACAACCTATTACTATTGCATTAAATCTGTAAATAGTTCAGGGTCAAGTAATTACTCGTCTTATGCGTCTGCAACAACCATTGGGTACAGGTAGCATCAAAGTTGTCAGCACAAGTAGCAATCCTTATGAGATTTATTTGGATGGTGTGTATAAATTTGATTTGGCAGGTGGTGCCAATCGCACCATTTCTAATGTTTCAACAGGGACACATACTGTCAGAGTGTTGCAAATTAGTGGTTATATATTATATCCGACCGACAAAACGTACAATGTTACAGTACAAAGTGGTTATATTCATACAGTTACATTTCCGTAAAGTATGAGAGATTAAGACACATAAGCAGTTGACAAGAAAAAACATCCCTTGTACATGATTTTTTGTATAGGGGATGTTTTGTTGTGGAACGTAAAGTAGAGAGTTGTATATCTCATTTTATAACAATTTTATCTCAAAATACAAAAAAATCTACACTCTACACTCTACACTCTGAAGAAACGTTTTTAATTTTTAATTGACAATTTTGTGTATTTTTGTAAAATATGGAAAAAATTAAGATGAAAATGGGCAAAAAAATCAGCAAAAAAACAAAATATTTTTTATTCCTTTTATTGTTTTTATCAGGCATGAGCGTTGAGGCTCAACAATTACAACAAATGTATGAAGCGGCTCAAAAACAGGTGGTTGCAGGCGATTATAAGGCTGCTATTGACGCTTTTACGACCATCCTTAAACAAAGTGAATATTACTATGACGCCAATCTTGCACGCGGAATGTGCTACCAAAATTTGAAAAAAAATGACTCCGCACTCGCCGATTACAATGCTGCTATCCAAAAAAATCCCAAGTTTTATGACGCTTTTTTGCAAAGAGGCTTGTTCTATTGGCAAATCAAAAAAGATAATAAAACAGCCATTGCGGACATTAGTAAAGCCATTGAAATTAAAAGCAATTTTCGGCAAGCATATATAGAAAGAGCGACTTTGTATTCCATTGAAAAAGAATACATTAAGTCAGAAAACGATTATTCAAAAGCCATAGAACTTAAGCCCGAATGGGAATTGTATTACAAGCGTGCTATTGTTCGTTTGGAAATGGATAAAAATAATGAATGTTTGGAAGATTTGAATGCAACTTTGAACTTAAAAAAAGATTTTGCGGAAGGCTATTTTATGCGTGCAAAATTACATCAACAAAGAGGCGAATATACGCAATCGATTGAGGATTACACAAAAACAATGTCATTAGGACTCAAAAATGCAGAAATTTTGGCTTTACGTGCAAATCTTTTATACGATACAAAAAAGTACAAAAATGCAAAAATAGATTATGACACATTGATAGTTGCCTACCGCAAACGAACGGCTGAATGTTTTGCCAAAAGAGGTGTCTGCTACACTTCGTGGGGCGATTCTATCAATGCACAAAAAGATTTTACAAGAGCCATTTCATACGATAGAAATGATTATATGCTTTACCTTTACAGAGCCGAGAATTACATCAAACGCCGACAAAATAGTGCTGCTTTGGCGGACTATCGGCATGCAATAGAACTCAATTCAAAGGCGAGTGATATTTATTTTTCGCGTGCAAAAGTCTACATGGAAGCCCAAAAATATGAACTTGCGGTTGCCGATTTTGACATGGCGATTAAATATGATAAAACGAAATCAGGGGAGTTGTATTTTTTGCGAGGTGCTTGCAAAGATGCACTCAAAGACCACTCTGCCGCCTGTGCAGACCTCAAAAAAGCCGCCCAACTTCACTACCAACCCGCTTTGGAAAAAATTGATAAATATTGCAAGTTTTAGTTGAAATTTATTGTTAGAGTGGAATGTGTAGAGTTCTTTTTTTGCAGGTAAAAACGGCTCTCTCCATCTTCATTCAATTTTCCATTCTTCATTTACAATTCTATGGATTAAAATCTCGCAATGCCTCATTAAGAGAAGTTTTTTTGTCTGTAGATTCCTTCCGTTTTCCAATAATCAAAGCACAAGGCACATTATACACTCCGGCGGGAAATGTTTTAGGATAAGTACCGGGAATAACAACCGAGCGTGAAGGTATAACTGCTTTATACTCAATAGGTTTCTCACCACTGACATCAAAAATTTTGGTAGATTGAGTTAAAACTACATTGGCGCCCAAAACGGCTTCTTTTTCCACTCTAACTCCCTCAACCACAATGCATCGAGAGCCTATAAAACAATTATCTTCAATAATCACCGGTGCTGCTTGCAGAGGCTCTAAAACACCTCCTATTCCAACGCCACCACTGAGATGCACATTTGCTCCAATTTGAGCACAAGAGCCGACCGTTGCCCACGTGTCCACCATCGTATTTTCGCCCACGTATGCACCAATATTGACATAAGAAGGCATCAAAACAACTCCACGTGCCAAAAAACTGCCATAACGAGCGGCAGCATGTGGCACAACCCGCACGCCGGAGGCTTGAAAATCCTTTTTGAGAGGCAGTTTGTCGTAATATTCAAAAATGCCCGACTCCTTAACTTGCATGTCCATGAGTGGAAAATAAAGCAAAACAGCCTTTTTGACCCATTCATTTACAACCCATTGATTATCAACATTTTGTGCAACTCTGATTTTCCCCTTATCCAACAAATCAATCGCCTCAAAAACCGATGCTTTCATGTCGGGGCAAGAAAGGAGTGTTGGGTCTTCGTATGCTTGTAAAATGTTCTGTTCCAGCGACTTCATTACTCTTTAAAAATCTATAATTTCGTTCATATACGCATTGAGTGGTTGTACGGTTTTAAAAACCGCGACGCACAAATCCATAAAATCATCTGCCAAAGCCTGCTGATTGGTTGCGTGTTTTAAGACACAAAAACTTTTATATTTGAGCAGTTCAATGTGTTCAAAATCAACATCAAAACCTTTGGGCGGGCGTGTTAATTTATCATCATCCGTCAAACTGCCAAAAGTTTGTTGAAACTGCTTGTTATTCAATATTTTAAGCAAACTTTGAGGGTCATAATAAATTTCTGTTCTGATTTTTTTGAGCAACTCCTTTGGGGGACACCACAAACCTCCTGAAAACAAGACATTTCCACTTTCAATATGCAGATAATAGCCCGCTTTTTGTCCATGATTTCCGTCAGGTGCAATATAGACGCCGATATGGTTTTTGTAAGGTGTTTTGTCTTTTGAAAAACGTATGTCTTTGTAAATCCGATAGATACAAGTCTTATAGGTCTGCCCTTCAACGCTTTTATCGAACGCAGATATTTTACCTATCAACTCGGTCGTAAATTGCCGTACTGACTCAATGACTTTTTTGTAGTCGCTTTCGTGTCCCTTAAACCATACTCTGTTGTTGTTTTTTGATAAATCTTCCAAAAATTGAAAAACAAATGCTTCTAATTTCATCTTTTTTAGAATGGAAGGTCATCTTCTTCTGCTTGGAACGGGGGGACATCATTGTTGGCAGGAATTGCAGGTGCCGGTTGAGGCACAGATTGCACTGCCACAGGTGCAGGGGCTGTATTCACACCGTCAGGCTTGCTGCCTAACATAATGAAATTATCTGCTACAACCTCAGTTACATAATGTTTTACTCCGTTTGTGTCATCCCAACTTCTGGTACGAAGTTTGCCTTCCACATAAATTTGCCTGCCTTTTGCGAGGTATCTTTCAGCCACTTCTGCTAATCCACGCCAGCAAACTATGTTATGCCATTCTGTTACTTCTTTACGCTCACCTGTGTTTTTGTCTTTATAATTTTCGGTGGTCGCTAATGTAAATTGTGCTACTTTAACGCCTGATTCAAACGCTTTTACTTCTGGGTCTTTCCCCAAATTTCCTACTAAAATTACTTTATTTATGCCAGCCATAACTGTATTTTATTTATATTGTTTATTAAATATTTAAAAATGCAAAAATACACAAATTTTTCAATTAAAAATTAAAATACAAAAAAATCCAATAATAATTTTTCAGGAATCCGAAATTTCGGAAATCACGCCGAATTGGGAACTAAACGGCTAATTTGGTTTCGCCTTGCTTGTTCAATAACTCTTTTTCAACTAATTCCGTAAGGTCTGTCCTTGCTGTTCTATCAGACACATTGTATTTGTGCAATGAATGTGCAATTTGTGCAATCAGTGGAGTTCATAATATGCCCCCCCCCCTTACTATCACTACTTTTTAAAATTGAAATCTCAACCAAAGACATTAGGTCATTGCTTGCCGTGTTTCGATAACAACTATTTATTGTCTGATATTCACCATTTGTAATTTTCCCTTTTTTCAAAATAACTTCGGCATTTATTCGGCATTTATTCGGCATAAACATACTTTACGGATTTTGTTTCTCCTTTTTTTAGCAACAATCCCTTGGCAACAATTTCTGATAAATCTTCACGGGCTGTTCTTTCTGCCATATCATATTTTTTCATATATTCCGAAGTCGTTATTACTCCTTTTGCTTTGAAAAACAACAGTGCATCAATCTGCCTTTCATTCAGTCCTCTATTACTCAACTCTTCCCTGTTGTAAATATCTTTTCTGAACGTAATCCAAAAATCGCTGCCATCGTTTGTGATTTGAGGCACAGGCAATCCGGCGGCGACGCACTTTTCGCTCATCTTATCTATGCCACGTCCCCACGCTTCAACATAGCCGCTACAGAAAAATGCATTGGCGATATCGGGGTTGTACGGGCGTGAAGGATGTTCGTCGTACAAATATTTAACAGTCCAATCTTCGGGCAATTTCCCCTCGTTCCAAATTTTTATTCTGTCAGGATAAACGCGGATTTGAACAGGAATACAGCCCGCATAATCCTTATGCGAAAGTGATTAACAGCAAGATTAGCAACGATATGGATATGCTTGCGGAAAACTTGAGCGTGATGGAGGTGTAAGCCATTGAATAACAACACAATGCTCATTATATGCCCAATTTTGCAGTTATGTGAGGT
>JAISTU010000001.1 GCA_031272415.1 Bacteroidales bacterium
CCGCCTTCGGACATACAATCCTTTTTCTACTCATATTATTTATTTAATCTTATTTAAATTAATACTCTTACAAAGATACACTTTTTTTCCTTTTATCGCTGCAAAAAAATATAAAGCCTCTCAATTAAAAAAGTTTTTTAATTGACAAAAAGGTGTATCTTTGCATTTTATAAAACTAATTAAAAAAGACAAAGCATTATGAATATTAGGCAAATATTTCTTATTATTGTTTTATTGTTGGCAATGGCGTGCAATGACAACAAAACAACTTCGATTAAGGAAGAAACGGCGATAGAAAAGAAAATACAAATTGTTGCTATCAATGGCAGTCCGCGTAAAGACGGCAATACGGCAACACTGTGTAAACGTTTTTTAGAAGGAGCAGCATCGGCGAGCAAAGATGTTGAAATTACGCTTTTCAATTTGTATGATTTGGATTTTAAAGGTTGTACAAGTTGTTTTGCATGCAAATTGGCGGACAGCGACTGCTATGGGCGATGTGCTATGGAGGACGATTTAACTCCTGTGTTGGAAAAAATTGCAACTGCGGACGGTGTCGCAATCGGATCCCCTATCTATTTTGGTGAAATTACGGGAGAATTAAGAAGTTTTTTGGAACGACTTCTGTTTCCGTATGTTACCTATGAGGCTTCCCGTAGAACGCTTGCGCCCAAACGCTTTCCTACCGTATGCTTTTATACCATGAACGTTACCGAAGAAGGTGCTAAAAAAAATGGCTATTTTGAATATTTTGATAAATTGGAAAAATTGATTGAACGTGTATTCTCAAAACCTGAACGAATTTGTGCTTACAACACCTATCAATTCACTGATTATCAAAAATATAAGGCTGATGCTTTTGATGAAAAAGATAAACGAAAACACAAAGAAACTCAATTTCCGATTGATTGTCAAAAAGCCTTTGACGCAGGGAAAAAAATGGCTAAATCACTCATTATCAAATCGATGCTTAACAAACATTCTTTGATTTTAGCATCAATGGACGGAAAAATCATAACTTATGATGACAATGGTATAAAACCGCTATTTAATCACCTCAAAAACAGCAATTTTCAAAAATTTGATGTATATGACAAAATTACAGGCAAAGCGTCTGCCTTAATACTTATTTATGGAGGGGCTAAACAACTCTATACTAATGTTTTATCAAAAGAAGCCATTCCTGTTCTGGAAAAATATGGTGTCAATTATCATGCAGACACCATTGTAGATTATATTCAAAACATCAAAAAAGATGACAAATGCCCAATGGAAAAAGCCGTCGCAAATATTGACGAACCCCAAAAAGGATTTGAAATTTTGCAACAGAAATTTAATTAATTTTTAAAACCTAAAACTTGCATTTACTGTCCAAAGTATGGGCAATTGATAGATTTTTTTGGCAGTAATTCGGTTTACATAAAATATATTGTGGTAATTATAAACATTGGTTGCTCCGGCGCCGACCTCCATTGACATGCGGTCAGAAAACAAAAATCTACGTTTGATGCTAATATCTAAACGGTGATAATCAGGCAATTGACCTCTGTTGAGCGTATCTAATGCCACACCTAATTCCTCATTAATTTGTATAATATCACCGTCTATCGTTTCTATGTAGCCGATACGGGGATAAAAGCCTTTTGTTTTGGTAAATGGAAATCCTGTACCGTAATTCCAACGTGCGTCTGCTTGCCAACAATTATTTTTTCCCCATGCGTAAGAAACCATTAAATTAAGATTGTGCCGCCGGTCATAATGTGTTCTATATACGATAATTCCGTCATCCCTTGTTACCCAATTGAGCGAATAAACGGCTGAAATATACAAACCTTTTCTTTCATATTTAATACTAATATCGCCACCGTAGGCAATGCCCGTTTCCAACAAAAAATCATTATCACTATCGAATAACTTATAACGGTTAATATTGGTCAATTGCGAAAAATTCTTTACATAAGCCTCTATATTGCTCGAAAATCCTTCTGCAAAGTCATATTCTACACCAAAAACGGCATGTTGTGCTTTTTGAAGGCTATTTTTGACTTTTCTACCTTTCAAAGTATCGCCCACAATTGATTCAGGCACAGTGAGAAAACCATAAAACAGATTGACCACATCTTGGTCGGAAGTTGCACCGATAATATTTTGAGAATATAAGCCGGCAGCAAGTTTTAAACGCACATTATCCGTAATATTGTATTTGATTGCCAAACGAGGTTCGGGCGATACATGACTTTGAGACGGATAGGCTTGCATGCGAAAACCCGGCTCTATTAAAAACTTCTTAATCACCCACTTATATTTCGCATACAACGCAAAATCAGCATTAAAATTGGTTTGTGAAATATTGTAGCCATACGCACTCGTAAAATGATAATCCGTCCATGACCCCAATAGTTCTATACCGTATGAAAAGGTACTTTTTCCTATCAAATAAGAAAAGTCCATTTTGAAGTCTAAATTGTTGATTTTGCTCACTCTTGGCTCTAAATTTTCCTCGCTCAATGTCATATTGTATGATGAATAGGCGATCGTTCCTTCGGCTATCATATTGGTTGCGGAAGGAATTAAAACAAACGAAGACCCAACGCCCCACGATTGCCAATTGTAAGTGGCAATGCTCGGATAGCGAACACGGTCGTTGTAACAAAATCCAAAAAAGTTAATCCGACTGCCGTTAGGGGTTTCAAATGATATTTTTCCATAACCATCTAAATAATTGTAAGGCAATACTTTATCCTCCGAATAAGGATAAAACCATTTGGAAGTTTGCTCCAAATAAGAGCCTTTTAATGAGAATAAATAACTGATACTCTGTTTACTTTTTTCGGTTTGCTTCAAAAAAGGACCTTCGAGAAGCAATCCTGCTGCAAAAGTAGAGGCTTCCACTTTGCCTGAAAAGCGTTTACGATTGCCATCTCTGGTAGAAATTTCCATAATAGAAGATACCCTGCCACCATGTTCGGCATTAAATCCGGCAGTATAAACTTTTGCATTTTTGATGATTTCTGTTTCAAAAACGGAAAATAAACCTATAGAATGAAATGGATTATAGATTGTTAATCCGTCAATTAGCACTTTATTTTGTATGGGAGTGCCTCCCCTGATATACAATTGACCGCCTTGGTCGCCTGTGAAAACTACACCTGGTAAAACCTGAATATATTGTGCCAAATCTGAAATGCCCCCCATAGCAGGCAAACGCAATATCTGCTTTGCCGTTACCGTGTTGATAGATACTTTTGTTTCTGTTTGTGAAATGATTTTTTCTGCCGAAACAGAAACTCCTTCAATTGATACACTTGCTTGCGAAAGGAAAAAACGTAAAACTGCCGTATTCTTTGCACTCACTTCAACATCGGCAATCAAAGAATCGTAACCAACGCAGGTAATTCTTAATTGATATTGTCCATAAGGGACTTTTGAGAGCGAAAAAAAACCATTTTCTTCACTCACTGTCCCAATGGCAGTGCCTTTGATTAGCACACTTGCAAATCCTACCGGCTCACCATTGGTTTTGTCTAATATCAAACCCTTAATGCTGCCTGTCTGTGCAAAAGCAAACGACACAGAAAAAATCACCAAAAATACAAAACTTACAACTGTTTTTTGTTTTATCATCAATTCTATTTTTTTCTCTAAAAGTAAAATCCTAAAATGCAAAAATACACATTTTTTCAATTAAAATTTAAAAACCTTTTTTTTTTGCATTTTTGCACAAAAACGCTCTAAAAAATGAATAATTTACAATAACATCGGAGATTTGACGTTAATAAAATGGTACAAGGTAAAATTTTGATAAAATGAAAAATGGAATAGGAAAATACAACAAGCATTATTACACCGGTAATCACCTGAGTAGCATGCAGTTAGTAACAGATGGGACAGGTGTGGCTGTACAGCAAGTTGAACATGCACCTTTCGGAGAAGTTGTGAATGAGTATAACATCGATTGGCGCAATGGACAAGTGCCTGATTTTAAGTTTAATGGGAAAGAATTGGACGAAGAAAGTGGGATGTATTATTTTGAGGCGAGGTATCAGAGTCCGCCGGTGTTTATAAGTAGGGATCCGCTGTTTGGGAAGTATCCAATGTTTAGCCCGTATGCGTATTGTGCGAATAATCCGGTGAAGTATATCGACCCTGATGGTAGAAAAATTGTTGCAGCCGACCGAACTACAAAAAAATACATAAAAAAATACCTAAAAGACCAATTTGGTTCAAGTAAAATGTTCCGGTTTAATAGTGATAATGAATTGCAAATCAGAGAGTCGCAGTATAAAAAAGCATTGGCATCTGCGAACTCTAATCAAAGAATATTATTAGAGGGAATAGAACAAGCAATACAAGCAGAACCAACTGCAAAAGTAATGATAAAAGAAAATGAATGTGAATTTGATTTTACGCCATATACGTTATCCTATGAAAATAATGAACCTAAAATGGTAAGAAGTCCAAATGAAACAATAATGAGGGTTACAGCAGAAGCAGGAGGTAATACTGCGCCATATTCAAAGAATATCGATGCGTATCCAATAGGTATCCGACATGATGGTGGTGAAAATCAAACTTACTCTACTGGATTGTTATCAAGACCTACAACAGGGAAAAATGCGAGTTCTTTATTTATGCATGAAGTTTTGGACAAGTTTTTGAATTATTTTGTATATGACAGGAAAAAAGATTCTCAATTACAACACGTTTTTTATCAAAATGCTGCCCTTGAAAATAAAGGATTACATAAGCGAAATGGCGATGATCATGCTCACTAATAGGGCTATCCATTTCAGCATAGGTATAATTATACTCATATTGTTTACTATTTATAATAACATAGTCGCTCAGCCTCTGCATGATACAATTACAATTAGGTTGTCTAATGATGTAAACTTTTTTTTACCTTGGTATCTTAACCATTCACAAACTACGGATACAATTTATCAGCGGCAAGACACTTTGTTTATTGCCTTTAAGTATAATGTAGAGTTTTTTGAAAATGAAGTCAGAGACGGTGAAAATCTTGCAGTACCTATTATTAATGGGTTTACAATAACTAAAAAACGATTAAAGGAGATATGTTAGTTTTTTAATTCCTTGTTGCCATTCTAACTATGAAGTGCTTGTACTATATTTGTGTCGTGAAAAACAGATATTTAGAAAAATAAAATCAAAAAAAACAATATTT
>JAISTU010000003.1 GCA_031272415.1 Bacteroidales bacterium
CCGCCTTCGGACATACAATCCTTTTTCTACTCATATTATTTATTTAATCTTATTTAAATTAATACTCTTACAAAGATACACTTTTTTTCCTTTTATCGCTGCAAAAAAATATAAAGCCTAAAAATTAACCGATTGTAGGGGTAAGGCATGCCTTGCCCGAAAATGGTGCATGAAGAAAGGTGAAAGGGTAAAAAAATCACTCTCCAATTTCAAATTACCCAAAAGCCCGCCATCTTAAAAAAAAAGGTTATCGAGCAAATTTGAAAAGCCCGCCTGCTTTTTTTAAAAGCAGGCGGGCTTTTGGGTAAAAGGTGGCTATCTTTTACTCAAAAGGTGGCGAGCAATTCAATGAAACCTCTTTTTGCGTTATTTATGATGCCTTTTTCACCAACACACCCCAATCCCTACACTGTGCATAAAAGGCTGCACATAATTCCGTTTTTCTTCATTGGTAATGCGGTAAGAAAAAGTGTAACGCAGGACAAGTCTGGTGATTTTGACCGTCATTCCTGCTTCGGCAATAGGGACATGATACGGCACTGCTTTTAATTTTTCTGCCGACAAATCACCACCTTCATAGCGAATTTCCTCCTCATCGGCATTTTTATATGTAAAAGCACCCATCAAATGATAGCCAGCCCCAAAATGTAACCAAACAGGAAAATATTTGGTTACCTCCTTCGGCACAAGCCGCACATTTAAACCCAATTGCATGCCAATATCGGCTCTGACTGCTTTTGGATAATCTTTGAGCAACATGTTGAAAAATTCAGTATTGGTAGTCAATGACCAATACACACCCGCTCCATGATTTCTATATTTCCCCAAATGAATGCCAATGGGCAACATTAAATAAGGCTTTTGATGCCGACTGATACCAAACTCGTAAGTAAAAACACCTTCTAAAAGTTTGTCGCCTTTTAGTTCTTTTTCACAATCTTGCAGTTTTTGCAAACAAGTATCTTTTTTCCCGCTACAATCCATTTCGAGCATCCTTTTATAGAGTATTTGTGCTTTTTCAAATTCTTTGTGTTTAAAAAAGAACTCTGCTCGGTGGAAATATTTTTGGCAATAATAACTGATTTGTCTTGTCATTTCTCGATATTTTGCACTTGCTTTTTTATCTAATGAATTGATTGTTTGTATTTTACCGTAATAAAGAGCCGCATTTTCATAATCCAATAACAATTCAGACTCTTTTGCTTTATGATACCAAACTACAATGGAATCAATGGCTTGTAACTTTGTAATCAACTCCTCATTTATCAATGGAGCATCGTAACATTTTTGTGCTTTGTCAAACAATTCTTTTGCCTCGTCATATCGTTGTTCGGCATACAGTTTCATGGCATCATTGTAAAGAGGTTGCGAACATTCAATCAATGAAATAACAAATTGTAGAGCCATTTTGGGACTTAAAACAGGCGTTATTTCCAATGGCAATGGAGACTCTTTTGATGATATTTCGATTTTTCTGTCTAAATTGTGATAATGATTATCTGTATTAAATGCCAAAATATATTCCCTTATTGGTCCATTTACTCTTGAATTTAATATTTTAATGTCAGGGTCAACATTGGACTTAAAACTCAATTCCACACCGGCAGGAGCAATAAAAGTAATGCATGCATCGCTTATTTTATAAGAAGATGCACAAGCACGGTCATCATTTCCATCGCTGATTACAATGGGGTCTGATATTGATAAATTTTGAGCATCAACCGAATACAAAAGGAAAGGGATACAAAACAATAAATAGAAAATTTTCTTCATCGGGTTATATCAAAAGATGTTACTCTAAAAACTTCTTCTTTTTTCAACTGTTGTCCGTTGTATTTTTCAGGCTGCCAAGTGCGAATGTGTATCATAGGCTCATTTTCATTGGCAAAATCTATCATCAAAAATACATATCCCTTGTCTTTGTAATATTCCGTATTCCAAACTTGAAAGAACACAACGCCATATAAATCGGGATACTTTGGATGTTGCTGAATTTCATAATCTTTAAATTCAATGTTCAAATATTTATTGATTTTGAAAAGATATGCCAACTTGTCCAAATATTGTTTTTTTGTTTGTGTAGTATAAACAATCTTTTCTTTGGGAACGCTCACCGTGTTGTCGGTAGTGGCAACTTTTACCACTTTTCCTGTAATAATAAGTGCGTTATCGCTAAATACCATTTTCAAAAAGCCTGTATCTTTGGTATTGTAGGCGGTGCGAAACTTTTCTACAAAATCCAAAATACGCTGCCGGCGAATAAATTCTTTTACCTCTTTACCTCCATCCAAAACAGCACTTATATCTTGGTTTTCAGGAATTTGATAAATTTCGCAAATAGTGCCTCCTTTGGTAAAATTCAACACAAGGCTTTGTTTTTGCCCTGCATTTTCCGCCTCCGGCATAAAAACAGGAATATCACGCAATTGATAACCACCGTCTGCTCTATGCATGATTTTGCGGTCAATTTCGGTAACCGAACAGTTGAAATGCCCCGTTTCCGTCCATATACTTAAAATTGTCTTTTGGGCAGTGGGTAAAATGTCAATGCTGTCAAAAACAGGCTGTTCGCCAAGCGCAAAAGCCATCCCCATTTCCGACAAAAAACGAGAACTATTGTCCTCAATTTTGGCTTTGAGCAAACTGTCGCTCATACCGTCCAAAATATGAACTTTCACGTCAAACTGCGACTTTGCCACACACATCAACAGGAAAAATCCTGCTACTAATAATATTCTTCTTCTCATCTTCCGTATAATTTTATTTATTCTGTTATATATTTAATGTAATGATTATCAATTTAATGAAACAGGTTTTTAATATTGTCCTGCGGGATATGGGTAAACAATTCGGCTTCTATAACTCCATTGGGGTCAAAAAGTGTTTCTTTGCTGCAAGTGAGCAACAACAGGTGAATGTAGTTGTAAGCCACGCTGTGCAACACCAAATAGACATTGATTTTACCTGCCGTATCGCACTCTGCAAAGGCATAACTTTGGCAGTCGTTTTCAAAAAAACAGGTGAAATCATTGAGTTTTATCTCAAATTCGGGTGTAAAACGTCCATACATCCTGTGCTTGATATGCAACTTTAAATTGCTTTGCATCTGCGGTGTCAATAAGAGATTTTTCAATGAAATTTCAGGCAAATTGTTGTCAAAAAGCGGATAAAATCTGCCGTTGCTGTCTTTTTTGCAAATTTGTTGGTTATTCAACTGCTCCACGATGAAAAAATTGCCGTTTCGGGAATAAAAATCTTTTCCTGTATCTACCTTATCTAATTCATTTTCAGAAAAATAATAAGGCATAGAAAAACTGTCTTTGCAATGACTTGGCGGCAGTTGCTCATTGATTACAAATTCAGCCTCTTTTTTATTGGTACCAAAAATCAATTCGCGATTAGAAGGGAACGTCATTTCCAAACTTTCACCGTTAGCAAACTCCCACAATACCCAATAACTATCTTTTAGTTGTTGCCAATGAAATTGGACAGGTTCTTTCATGGTATTGAGCAATGAAGCCACATTGGTAACTTTGCTTTTTGCTTGTAAATTATTTTTTATCAAAGAAATATGATACTCTTCCAACTTATTTGTCAGGTTATTGATTTTATAGTTGAGCAACAAATCCAACATAACCCGCTCAATAAAATCGCATATTGGCTTGTTTATCAACTCCTTGCTCTCTTTGCTAAACAGCGAAATGCCCAAATGTGCGATTTCATTTTTATCGTTATAACTCACCGTGAGCATTTTGCCTTGCAAAACCTTTGGACAATTGAAAATGCTGTCTTTGGCTGGGATGCTTTTAGGGGGAAGCATTTTGCCGATATATTGCAATCGTAGCGAGGCGTAGTTTTGAGCCTGCACAAACGTTAAAGACATAAATAACAGTGAGATAACGATTCTTGTTTTCATAAAATTATTTTATTTCATTGTCGCGATTTAAAAATCTTATCGGCACTTTTTTGAAAATCGGAAGAAGCGAAACAATAACGCCCAAAGCACTCAATATAATACCTATAATGGTCAATATCAGCCCTCTTTCGCCCTCTGCTTCGGCTTTTTGTTTCTGCTCATCCAATCGTGCAATGATGTCAAGCAGACTTACAGCCGTTTCGTTATCTCCATTTGCCTGCAATTCTTTCACTTTTTCTAAAACAACTTCACGGCTCTTGTTATAATTATTATCCGCACTTTTAGCAACAAAAGGTGTTTTGTTTTCCAAATTATCAATCACTTTATCTATTTTTATTTGAAGGGAGTCCGTTGCTCGTTCAATAATTTCACGCTTTGGCTTTGTGCTATCGGGTTGATTTTTTACAACCGCGTTGATATTTTGCATTGCCTGTTGAGCGTCAATGTGAATTTTTGATGAAATATCCACATTGTCGGTATGCTCTTTCTTTTTTAACGCTGCTATTTTAGTACGTGTATTGGCAGATTCTTTTCCATTGGGAACTAATTCCAAATATTTTTCATAAAAAGCAATGGCTGTCGACACATTTTCTGCATTATCAGGTTTCGCTGCATACATATTCCCGATTTTGAGATAAGGAATGGCTTGTTTGTCATCCATATACAAAATACTTCGATAAATGCTTATCGCCTCATCAAAATTGCCCGACCGCTCTGCCTTTTGAGCGTTGCTGTAAAGTAGAGACAAATGATCGCGAGTAACTTCAATCTTTTCCTGTGCTTGCATGCACATCATGCTGATACAGAAGAAAATGCAACATACTACTTTCTTTATTGATTTCCTTCTTAAAATGTTAAATGTTTTTCTGTTTTTGCTTACCATACTTTTTTTTTCTTACTTTTTAGAGAACTTCTTTGGCTCGTTTCTCCGACAGGCAAACAAAAAGACGTGAAATTGCTCCTGAAATCTTTTCGCCTGCTTATTTTCTGATGTAGGCTCTGGTAAGACCGTAGTGATAAAATAAGCATTGAACAAATCACGCCCTTTGGCGTGAACTTTCAACAAACTTATTCTCTATCACTATTTGAAATTTACCAGATTTCACATCAGTGAGAATAAGAGCGTTAAAGCCCTGTATTTTTAATAATTACAAAAAAAAAATTACTGAAATACAAAGATACACAATTTTTTGAATTAAAAATAAAAAAACCTTTTTTTTAATTGAGAATGGAGAATGGAGAATTATTTTTTTTTTTTTTTGCATTTTCGCACCACCCTTGTCTGAACTTTGATATGGAATGATTAAAATGATTACCATGATTTCACACAAATCAAAAAAATCATACGAAAATCAAAGTTCAGACAATTTTTAAAATCATAATAATCATATAAATCTTATGAAAATCAGTGGTTCAGACAAATGCAAAAAAAAATAGAAAAATCTACAATCGTAAATCCCCAATCGTAAATCTACACTCTACACTCTGAAAAATAAGTGTTTTGTGCTAATTGTATAAAATCATCTGTTGATAATTGTTCAGGGCGAAGATTAAAAATTGTATTTGATTGAAAATCAGGATTAAAATTTATATTTTTGAGTGAATTTCGCAATGTTTTTCGCCTTTGATTAAAAGATGTTTTGACAATGTTTTTAAATACTTTTTCATCGCAAGGCAAAGTTGTCGTTTCATTACGGAGCAAGCGAATGACGGCAGAATCTACCTTTGGTGGAGGCAAAAACACATCAGGTGGCACATCAAACAAATATTCCGTTGTATAGTATGCCTGCAAAAGAACGCTCAAAATACCATAATTTTTGCTGCCATTGGGAGACGTTATCCGTAATGCGACTTCTTTTTGAAACATGCCTGTTAATTCAACTACTAAATCTTTGTATTCCAACATTTTAAACAAAATTTGCGAAGAAATATTGTAAGGAAAATTGCCAATAATTGAAAATTTTTGCTGTGAAAAAAGATGCGATAAATCGGTTTTTAAAAAATCTTTTTCCGTCACTTTTCCATTTAAAGCAGAAAAATGTTGCAATAAGTATTCAACAGATTGATTATCAATCTCTATTATTTTCAAATTCAGATTTTCTTTTGCCAATAAATATTGGGTCAAAACGCCCATTCCTGCGCCAATTTCAAGTACATTTCCCGTCTCTGCTTTGAGAGCCGAAACAATGTCAAACGCAATGCTTTCATCCTTTAAAAAATGCTGTCCTAAACGTTTTTTTGCTTTAACAAAATCCATTTACCGCACTCCATTTATCTGATTGAGAACATTTTGCACCTCATCAGCATGGGAGGGGAACTTTTTTAAACATTTTTCCAAAATATTAACCGCCTCATTTCGATTGCCTGTTTGTGCATGATAGATAGCGACGTAATAATTTGCCTCAAAAGTACGGCTATTGATTTTCAGACAATCTTCCATCAACTTTGCTCCGCGTGCAACATTGCCCATTCGTGCATAAAGCATTGCCAAATTGTAATAATTTTGCGAATTTCGGGGCGATTGTGCAATCATTTGTTCTTGAAAAGCAATGCCTTGACTCTGCAATTGCTGACTATTGGTGCGATTGGCATACTGAAAATACATATTGGACGCAAATGACAATTGGTCATCGGCAGGGTACAATTCAATCAATTTATCAACATAAAATTTGGAAGAATCTATCTGATTACCCATTAAAAACATCTCCGCCAATGAAGTGAGAATGACCTCATCATAAGGGTCGGATTGATATGCTTGTTTGAATTTATTTAACGCATTGATATACAGTTCATTACGTTGTTCTCCTGTCAAAGTGGTATCGTTGAGTTTTTGTCTCAATTCTTCTGCTTGAAATCCAAATTTATCTTTTCGCTTGAGTATCAAACAAATAGGTTTTCCATCTACATTGATAGTATGCACTGTATTGGCAGGCGGAAAATGCGGACTCTTAATGATTTGCGGCGCAATTCCCGTAATTGTAAAAATTGCATAATCCCAATCGGTAGTGCTACGCTCGCGCCAACGAACAAATCCACTTTGAAATTTATCAGTATCATGTCTGAAAAAATAGTCTGTTGAAAGTGCATGCCACGAGCCAACCAAAATTTTATCGCCGGTTTCCATGCCTGATTTTTGTGCATTTTTAATGACCCAATCCGTTGCCGCCCGTGTGGAATGATAATAATAATCCATTTCATAATTGCCATAAGCATTGTTAATGCCGCCCGAAATGGTGTTAAAATACACATACTCATGCGGATGATTTTTTACAATATGTATAGCAGGCATAATCAATAACGCAAACGGAAGGACTATAAATGCAATTTTGAGATACTTATTTTTTGCCCACTCTACCAACGCATTAAAACCTAATCCTGCCGCTACCACCATCGCAGGATAGGCAAAAATGGCATGGCGCCAACCTCCGTAAACATTTGCATTTGAGTAAATTATCCAAAAAATAGGAAAAACAAACGCAAAATAAACCACAAAACTCGAAAACCAATTTGTCCTTTTCAAACCGCCAAAAAATAAATATATCAACGCCCCCAAAGCCACCGCAATCGGAGTCGTCATTAAAATATATTTTGGTGTATAATACCAAGGCAATGAATTAGACATAGTGAATTGACCCTCAAAGAGTTGCCGTATTGAAATGGCAAATTTAGACATGCTCGAAAAAGCATCACTTACATTTTCAATCGGCGCCACCCATGCGTAGGGCCAAATCAATACTGCTAATAAATAACCTGCTAATGAGATAATTATGCCATAAATAAATAATTTTCCAAAAATTTGAGACAAAGAAAGTGCAGAAAGCGGACTTTTTGTTGGCACAGGTGTCGCAACAGAAGTATTTTTATCATTTTGAGAGGCTTTTTTCAACGTCTTTTTGTGGGCTGCTTTTTTGGCATTATTTTTTCTCAAAAGCCATTCATTCAACCAAAAAACAATTGCAAATAAAGCAAAATACGCAATCAACAACAGCCCCGGCACACGTATACCGATAGCAAAGCCGATACTGATTGCTAACATAATGCAAGTCAATATTTTAGGTTTGGGAAATGTGGTCAAAAAGCGATATATAAAATATGTTCCCATCATAATCATTGCCGCAAACGGAATATCTTTTGTGTTGTTAAAAGAATGCCCTAAAAATCGCGGTGAAAGGAAGAGCAACAACATCGCCACAATTGCCGCATAACGTTTGCCACTGATGCGAAAAACCAACAATCCTACAAAAAGAATTGCCAACCAACCGCATATCGCCACAATGAAATGCCTTACCGCCAATTCATTTTCAATATTGAAGGCTTTTGAAATCAGAAGTGCCAGATTATCAGGTGTTTGACCATAGAGTTGGCTATTTCCGTCTCTACCCGATGCCACTACAGCGGAGGTGTCTTCTCCGCCCGTTTTCCAAAAATTTAACACCTTTTGGGCATGCAACATCATGTCTTTCTCATCACCCGACATACCCGCTTGTTGGCTGCCAATAAGCATCAAAACCAACATCAAACCTGCTACTAACCAAAAAATTAACGAACTTTTTTGTCCCATTTTCTCAAAAAATACTTTATCTTTCATGCAAATTTACGATAAAAAATTATTATATAAAATACAAAAATACACAAATTTTTCAATTAAAATTAAAAATCAAAAATTGTAGAAACGACAGCCTGCCGTTTTTTGAAATTGAACCGTCCCGACTTCGGCGGTCTTGTCATTTTGAGAAAATTTTAACTACTTAATTATCAGTATTTTATATTTTTTTTAAGAAGCGATTTTTTGAAATGTAGTGCCCCCCGCTAAATCGTAACGTGTTGATACTCTTTTGTTTACAAATCGAAACCGTCGAAGTCGGGAATATGATAAGTACGGTGAGAATTTGCAATTTTCCATTGCTATGTATTTATCTCGTTTTGTTTTAGAATTTCAGTAACATTTTCGACAGATAATTGGACAATTTTTGCAATTTGCTCTATTGAAATACCATTTTGGTAAGCATTTATGATAAATTCTGTTTCTTTCTGCTTTTCGCCTTTCTTTTCACCCTCAACCAAACCTTCTGCTCTGCCCTCTTCTAAAGCCTCTCTTCGGGTTTCGTTTTGGAGGGTTTTTTCGGTTGAAATGGCGTCAGAATTACGCTCGTATAGAAACAATTCCGCATCCGTGTAACTCCCTACCTCACAGATACTTACCGCTTTTTGAAGTTCAGCATGTTGAGACAATTCAGAAGCCCCGATAGTCCTATCCCCTTTTGTCTCTTTCAAAAATCGTAACCACAAGACAGCCAACTGTTTATGTTGCAAATTTGTCAAACCTTTCAGTTTTATATCCTTTTCCAATTCCACCAAAATAAACTCCAAATCTTCAATAATATCTTCGCTGTCTTCGACGTTAACTACCTTATAATGATGATAAAACTGCTCTTTTTC
>JAISTU010000006.1 GCA_031272415.1 Bacteroidales bacterium
AATTTTCCAAAATAAACTCCGGTACCAACATCTTTGATATTGTACTCAACACTTCTTCCGCCTTCGGACATACAATCCTTTTTCTACTCATATTATTTATTTAATCTTATTTAAATTAATACTCTTACAAAGATACACTTTTTTTCCTTTTATCGCTGCAAAAAAATATAAAGCCGAAATCATAGTAATCATGAAAATCATTCAAAATCACAGTTCAGACAAGGGGGGTGCAAAAATGCAAAAAATCTCTTCACTCTGAAAAAAAAGGTTTTTAATTTTTAATTGACAAAAAGGTGTATCTTTGTAAAATTGTTAAATAAAATAGGAAAAATGATAAGAAGAAGTTTTTTGATGCTTTTTAGCATAGCAATAGGAGTGCAGATAATGTTTGCACAAAAGATTTTTAATTTGGAAGATGTATATAAATCACAAGAAATGTACCCCAAATCGTTGCGACAATTGCAGTGGATTCCGCAAACACATGATTATGTGTATGTGGACAATAATCAATTGATAAAAACAACTGCCCCTGCGACTGAGAAAAAAATATATCTTACGCTCGCAGATATAAATGAGTCATTGCGACAAGCAAGAGAAGACACTTTGGTTGCTTTTCCTCAGATTGTCAATTGGTTATCAAAACAAGTTTTTTATTTTCGTTACAAAGACAAATTGGCTGCTTGCGGAATTGAAAGTAATAAAGTGATGGTGTTGGGCACTATGCCACAAGATGCTGAAAATCAAGAATTTGACTATAAACATACGCAAATGGCATACACAGTTGAAAATGATTTGTATGTGTTAAAATTTGGAGAAAAAGCAGTCAAAATTAACACAGGAGATGAAAAAGAAGTCAAATATGGTCATGTAGTACATCGCAATGAATTTGGGATTGAACATGGCAGTTTTTGGTCTCCGGGAGGCAATAAATTGTGTTTTTATCGCATGGATGAGAGCATGGTTGCCGATTACCCATTAGTTAATACGACAACTCGCATGGCAACTTTGCAGAATGACAAATATCCTATGGCGGGCGAGACCATACATCAAGTTTCGGTAGGAATATATGATTTGTTGGCAAAAAAAACAATTTATCTCAAAACGGGCAAACCTTTGGATAAATATTTATGTTGCATCACCTGGTCGCCAAATGAAAAATATATTTATGTTGCCGAATTGAACAGAGGACAGGATTATTTGACGCTAAATCAATACAATGCAGAGAATGGTGATTTTATAAAAACTATTTTTGAAGAAAAAAATGAGCGTTATGTTGAGCCGTCAGACCCGCTGTATTTTTTGCCGAATAATTCTTCGCAATTTGTATGGGTCAGCCAAAGAGACGGTTGGAAACATCTTTATTTGTATGATATTGAAAAAGAGAAAGTTAGACAATTGACAACAGGACAATGGGTGGTCATTTCTTTTGATGGTTTTGATGAAAAAGGTGAAAAAATCTATTTCACGTCTAACAAAGATGAAATTACAGGACAAAGAGCCTATATTTTGGACATAAAATCGGGTAAAATTCAACCGCTTTGCACGGAAAATGGCACTCATTTTGTTACACATTCAAGCGACGGAATGTATTTTTTAGACCGTTACAGCAACATCACTACTCCCGCTTGTTACAAGTTAAAAGACAGTAAATCAACTACTTTGCAAACGTTGCTTTGGGATACCACTTCGCTTAAAGGCTACGATTTGCCGCAAGTGAGCATCGGCAGCCTCAAAAATGCCAACGGTGATGATTTGTATTATCGTTTGCTCAAGCCGATAAATTTTGATTCTAACAAAAAATATCCAGTATTTTACTATGTTTATGGCGGTCCGCATTCTCAATTGGTTACCAATTCGTGGTTAAGTGGCGGTCATTTTTTGCATTATATGGCGCAAAAAGGTTATGTTGTTTTTACGCTTGACAATCGCGGGACTGCCAATAGAGGTTTTGAATTTGAAAGCACCATTCATCGCCGTTTGGGAGATATAGAAACAGAAGACCAAATGGTAGGCGTAAATTATTTAAAATCATTGCCTTACGTTGATACAACACGCTTTCATATTGACGGGTGGAGTTATGGCGGTTTTATGACTATCACACTTAAATTGCGTCATCCTGAAATATTTAAAGTGGCTACTGCCGGCGGTCCGGTCATAGATTGGAAATATTATGAGGCAATGTATGGCGAGCGTTACATGGATACACCTGACGAAAATCCAAAAGGATATGACAAATCTTCCCTGCTCAATCAAGTGGAAAATTTAGACGGACATCTGATGATTATACATGGCGCAATGGACGCAACAGTTGTATGGCAAAACAGTCTGCAATTTTTGACCGAAGCCATCAAAAAAGGAAAACAATTGGACTATTTTGTCTACCCGACACACGAACACAATGTCAGAGGCATAGATAGATTGCATTTGTGGAAAAAAATTGAAGAATATCACCAAACTTTTAATCAATAACATATATGAAACATTTATTGGCAATTATTTTTTTAGGATGTGCTTTATTGGCTCATAGTCAAGTAGTTATACAAGGAATTGTAATTACGGACGATAATATACCTTTGGATTATGCGGTGGTCAATATTACCGATTCGGCAAACAATACCCTTGCGAGCCTCAAAGCAGATGAGCAAGGTTATTTTAAAGTTAATGTAACTAAAACAAAATCAGACAATTACACTCTTATCATCTCTTCTATGGGGCATAGGGAACAAACATTCCCAATTGCTTTGGGAGGCGAGAAAAATTTTGCTGCCGAATTTGCATTTATGACTTATGAATTAAAGAATTACGGAGGCTTGTTTTACATTCCGGGGGCGCATGTTATCAAAGACCCCGGCGAGAGTTACTATTTTTCTGCACAGGCTGCCAAAGATGACATCAAAAAAGCAAAAATAAGACTTTTTGTCTATCCGGACGGCACTATCAATGCAGAAAATTTGGCACAATGGAACGCAAAAGCAAAAACTTTTGACTTTGAATTTGTTTTGCTCCGTCATGTAACTTTGCAATTACAGGCTTATGTAAGAAATTACAATCATGTTGTAACTCAATACCTTACAATTATGTACGGCGAAAAATGGCGCACCGATTTTGATAAAATTCTTAAAATTCAGAAAAATATCATGTAAGTCGCTTCTTGTACATTTTTTGTTGACCTTTTATTGCAAGTCGCAAATATCACTTATGCTTGCGTAAACTGCTCCGTTTCCTGTACAATTGCTCCAAATATTGCCGTCAATACAGTTAGAGAATGTTACCGAAGCGGGCTGACTGCTTTGAACGATATTGCGCCCAATACTCGTACTGCCGTCAGCGTCAAGATACAATCCATAATGCGAACTGCTCCTGATAACAGTATTATCTAATGCAACATAAGAAGTGCCTCCGCTTGGCGCATAACAGTACAAATTATACCCCGCTCCTGTTGAGCCGCCACCGAAAATGTCGCAATAAATAAACTTTGTTCCGGGTGTTTTGCTATAAACCTCAATGCCACCCCAGTAACCCATAATAACATCAGACCAGCCTTTGATAGTAATGCGAGAATTTGCTGTCCCTTCGGCAATTAAGTGCGAATTTTCAGGCACAACAATCTGTTGCTCTTGCTCTACCCAAATCACCGCACCGGCTTCAATAGTAACATTGCGATTGTCATCCAACACAAAACCGTTTGCAAAATACCAAGGATAGCCGTCCAAATGATGAATGGTAAAATTGTCTCCGTAGTGATATTGAGAATCAATACGAATGTAGGAACCTCCATTACTCAGAAAGTGATTATTATTGGCTATGTTTCGCAAACAATAGGCACCTCTTGCACAAATCGGAGCCCCGTTGCAGTAACTGATTGTATTGTTGCTAAACACAACAAGTTCTGACAAATAATTGGTAAGTCTAATGCCATAGCCTTCCGAGCGGTCAATAAGACTATTGGTAATAGACACTTTGCCTGATACATTCAGTGCTGGGTCTGTTCCCACAAGCGGGTCTGTTCCACTTCCTTGATTAAA
>JAISTU010000008.1 GCA_031272415.1 Bacteroidales bacterium
CCGCCTTCGGACATACAATCCTTTTTCTACTCATATTATTTATTTAATCTTATTTAAATTAACACTCTTACAAAGATACACTTTTTTTCCTTTTATCGCTGCAAAAAAATATAAAGCCTACTTGTACAACAAAAAAAATATTTTTTAACAAATTCTCAATTTTCAACTCTTTTAACTTTCCACTCAAAAAAAACTGTATTTTTGCAAATAAAAACAGCAAATAAAAACAAAGATTTCGATTAATTAAATGACAAACAATGAATTAAAATTTTTGCGGTCGTTGGAACATAAAAAATTTCGTTCCCAAAAGGGGTGCTTTTTGGTGGAAGGTAAAAAATCTGTTGCAGAACTTTTACAAAGTGATTATAAAGTAAAAGCGGTGTATGCAACTTGTGGTTGGATAGAAAAAAATGCTGATTTTTATCCTGATATTCAGTCTATTACTGCCAAAGAAGCCTCTCAAATTTCATTTTTACAAACATCACCGGAAATATTTGCCTTGGCAGAAATTAAACATATTGATATTGAACAAATTAAAGACAGAAAGGAACTGCTTTTATTGGATTCTATCAAAGATGCAGGCAATTTGGGAACCATTATCAGAACGGCTGATTGGCTTGGTTTTAGGACTATACTTTGTTCGCAGGACACGGTTGAGTTGTACAATCCCAAAACAATACAGGCATCTATGGGGTCATTTACAAGAGTGGCTGTGATTTACACCGATTTGGCGGATTTTATTGTCAAAAATGCGTCAAAATACGCTTTCTTTGGGGCTGATATGGACGGAAAATCTTTAGAATTAGTTGATTTTCCCCAATGGAGTGCTGTTGTTTTGGGCAGTGAGTCGCATGGTATTTCGCCACAGATAGATAAATTGCTGTCCCAAAAATTGTCTGTTCCCTCATTTTCAAATTCTCAATCAACACATGCCGAGTCCTTGAACGTGGCACAAGCAACAGCCATAATTTGTTGGGCATGGCGACAAAAAATAACAAAATTAAACCAAAAAATTGTATGAACGACACTACCACAACTTACACAGACAGCACATTCGTTGCCAAAACAGAGCATTCACTTTCAAAAGATAACCTTTCTGAAAATCCATTTTCTATTGTGTCTGTCTTTTTGATTGTCATTGTTTTTTTGTTGCTTTTCGCAGGATTGACAAAACTATTGACTTGGTTTTTGAAGAAGCGAAAAGAATAATATCAAAATGAATTTTTTAATTTTACCGTAGCAATGGCGGTATAAACAGGCTCTATTTTCTCTAAATTGGCATCTATGAGTGCAATTTCTTTTACTTTAAAATGAAATGCAAAATTAGTTTTGTTATATTCTTCTATTTTCTTGAAAAACAGTCTTTTATCTTCAATTTTATGGATGCGGGCAATGCTTACATGTGGAATAAAAGAGTAAATATTGGGAGCGATTTGCATTTTTTTGAGCGATTTTTGCAAGTTGGTAAATAAAAGTTTTAAATTCGGCTCTTCCTCTATTCCTACCCATAAAATACGAGGTGCATAAGTACTCCCAAAAACTCCTAATTTGTTGAAAATCAATTCAAAAGAGTTAATTTCACAGGCAACATCTTGCATAATTTGCACAATGCTTTCCATTTTTGAATTGTCTTGATTACCAATATGTTTTATGGACAGGTGCATTAAATCTTCTTTTACCCAGTTCATTTTGTCCAATTTTGTGGAACAAGTTCTCAAATTGTGGCAAAAATGCTCAAATTCTTTATTGCCACCAATGGATATACCGATAAAAAGACCGTTTTTAGGTTTTTTTAATGTTCTCATTTTCAGATAGTTCCTTTTTGTTGCAGCCAAATCAAAAATTTTTCTCTCCAGAGGGCAATTTTCCCACCTTTTTTCTCACTCATTCCAAAACCATGTCCTCCTTTTTCATAAATATCTAAAAAATGCTCTATATTTTTGATATTCAATGCTTTATCTAAATTTGTACTGTTTTGATATTTCACTACATTATCATCTTTTGCAGCCACAATAAATACAGGCGGCATATTGTTCGGGATTTGCAATTCGAGTGAAAACTGCTCTTTTTCTGTCTCCGTAAAATGTTTCCCCAAAAGGCTTTTCCTTGACCATAAATGCACCAATGAATCCTGCATGGAAACAACAGGATAAACGGCTGCAATAAAATCAGGAGATAAATTGCTAACATTCTCAATATCAAATGATTGTAAATAATTTTGTTGTGCAAAAACGCCTGCCATAAGCGCCAAATGACCACCTGCCGAAAAGCCAACTACCCCCAATGCCGTGTTTTGTTCATGCTTTTGGCGTACATAATGAATTGCCATTTGCACATCCTCCAACATGGCAGGATGATGATAGCCGTACATGCTGACTCTATACCGCAATACATAAGCCGTAAAACCCTGTTTAGCAAAGAATTGCGCCACATCATGCCCCTCATGCTGCAAACCTAAATGATGATAACTGCCACCAGGACAAATGATAACAGACACATTTTTATTATTAGAGTCCGAAGGGTAATAAGCATACAAACGAGTGGGCTGCTTTGACATGGAAGTTGTTGTCTTCCAGATATATACAGGTTTAGGGTGCACTGCCAAAAGTACATTTTGAGTCAATACTCCTAAAATTGCAAACAAGCATATTTTTTTTATGAATTTCATATTTTCATAAAATTATTGCCATATTTTTGGGGGAAATTTTATTTTGCAGTCAAAGCCGCCAATGCGATAGAGTACATTTTTGTACGTGCCGAATCTCCCCGCGAGGTAAGCACACAAGGCACTTTTGCCCCTACTACCATGGCGCCCAACTCACCGCCTGCCAATTTAGTATTGGCTTTGTAGAACACATTCCCCGACTCAATGTTCGGAAAAAGCAAACAATCCACGTCGCCAACCACTGCATTTTTGACTTTTTTGATTTGCGCACTCGTCTTATCTAACGCTAAATCAAGACTTAAAGGACCTTCAATAATTGCCCCCCTGATTTGTCCACGTTCTGACATTTTGGAAATAATTGCCGCATCAACACAAGCCTGCATGCCGGGCAACATTTGTTCCGTAGCGGCGATTACTGCAACTTTTGGTGTAGTAATTCCTAATTTTTTTGCAGTGAAAATCAGATAGTTAGCGATTGCAACTTTTTGAGTGAGGTCGGGTGCAGGAATAATTGCCACATCTCCGGCGATGAGTAATTTGTGATATTTTGGCGTTTCAAAGACCGTAATATGTGATAAAACAGCCTTGTGTGAGGGCATCAATCCTTTTTCTTTATCCAAAATTGCCCGCATATATTTGTCCGTGCTGAGCAATCCTTTCATTAGCACGTCTCCTTCTCCATTGTTGATAAGTGCAACGGCGGTACTTCCTGCCTTATTTTCATCGGTTTCATGCACAATACGCACTTTATCGGCATCAAAGTCGTGTGCTTGCATCACCGTTTTGATTGTAGGCTCATCTCCTACCAAAACGGCATCTATAATGTTCTCATTTACAGCATTATATACCGCTTCTATTGTATGGTCGTCATTAGCATACGCAGCCACTAAACGTTTTTTTGGCTGTGTTTTAACTTTTGCAACCAAATGTTCTAATTTTGTAATATCCATTCTTCTTTTTTTTCTCTCTAAAACAAATTAAATTGTCATTATTTCTTTTTCTTTGAGGTCTGATAATTTATCGGTTTTTTGAATCATTTCATCTGTAACCTTTTGAATATCAGTCTCTAATTTTTTAATTTCATCTTCCGAAACGCCATTATCTTTCATTTCTTTGGCATCCGAAATAGTATTACGGCGACAGTTGCGGATGTTAATTTTGGATTGTTCCACTTCTTGTTTCACTTTTTTGACCAATTCTTTTCGCCTCTCTTCGGTTAATGCAGGGATTAAAACTCTGATTACCTCGCCGTTATTTTGGGGATTAAAGCCCAAATTTGCCGCCATAATTGCTTTTTCAATTACAGGAATCATATTCCTTTCCCACGGTTGAATGGTAATCTGTCGCGGGTCAGGCGCATTGATTGCTGCTATTTGCTCAATCGGCGTCATTGAACCGTAATAATCCACTTTAATGCCATCCAACATCTTTGTTGAGGCTTTTCCTGCATGGATTTTATCCAATTCTTTTTCCAAAAAATTCAAAGACAACTGCATATTTTCACGCATTGTCGCTAAACACGAACTACAAGTTTTTTCCATTGTAAAAAAATATTATAAATTTAACGAATAATTTCTCTAAATATTGTACAAAATAATAATAAACTTATTAGATACAAAACACGTGCCAGAAAAGTTGAAAGGTAAAAGTTGAGAGGGTAATGCGTAGAGTGTAAAAAATTGAGTATCAATATTTAAACAAAATTTGTTGGGGCAAAACATATTTTGCCCCTCCCCCCCAAAAAAAAGAACGGAGAAAGAAGGCACAGGGTAAAAGGTGAAAAAACGTCAATTTCCATTTTTTAGAACAAATTTATGCGAAAATGCAAAAAAATAATCTACAATCGTAAATCCCGACTTCGACGGTTTCGATTTGTAAACAAAAGCGTATCAACATGTT